>JBIPOY010000227.1:0-5613 GCA_044378705.1 Saprospiraceae bacterium | reverse complement strand
CAGAGGCGGTTAAAATAATGGAACAGCTCAAGGTAATGTTGAAAAATGATCCTGCAGGGTTAAAACAGGTATATCCTGTATTGGGCATGGCGTATTTACGTTTGGCAGAACGCAACAATTGTGTCTCCGATCACAATGAAGAGGCTTGCATCATGCCCATACAAGGCAAAGGGGTACACCAAGACAAAGCACCCGCCCGTAAAGCAGTGGAGGCTTTCGAAATGGCCATGCAGGCCAATCCCGATGATTTGGACTCGCGCTGGTTGTTGAACATTGCCTATATGACGCTCGGTGAATACCCCAACAAAGTACCCAAGGCATGGCGAATCCCCGGATTAGACAGTCCCGGCGCCGTTCGCGTGAAACCCTTCTCCGATATGGCCGGCGATTTGGGTATCGGTGTAAAAAACCGCGGAGGTGGCAATATCGTAGAAGATTTCAACAACGATGGATACCTTGACATTGTGAGTTCTGCATGGGGACTTGATGACCCACTGCACTATTATAGAAACAATGGCGATGGTACCTTTAAAGATGCTTCCCGGGAGTGTGGCTTGAGTGCCATCATGGGCGGTCTCAACTTGGTTCAAGCAGACTATAACAACGATGGTTGGATGGATATTTTTGTGTTGCGTGGCGCTTGGCAGGGCCAAACCGGCTTTGGAGAACAACCCAATTCGCTGCTTCGAAACAATGGCAACGGCACCTTTACCGATGTCACCATTGACGCAGGGCTGTTGACCTATCATCCTACGCAGACGGCCACCTGGAACGATTTCAACCACGATGGTTGGGTTGATTTGTTTATTGGCAATGAGAGTACTGACCCCCAAAACCTCCACCCCTGTGAGTTTTTTATCAACAATGGCAACGGTACGTTTGAAAACATTGCCATCAAAGGGAGCGTCTTTTTTATCACCAAGTTTGTAAAGGGAGTAGCTTCCGGAGATTACAACAACGACGGATGGGTGGATATTTTTTTATCATGCTTCAGTGGCGAAAAAATTCTGTTGCGCAACAAAGGCGTTTCCGGAAAAGTCCCTGTGTTTGAAGACGTTTCTGCGCAGGCGGGCTTCACAAGTGAAACTTCGCGTACATTTCCAACCTGGTTTTTTGATTATGACAATGACGGCTGGCTGGATATTTTCACTTGCAACTATGAGTTTGGGCGACCGTTGTCCTACTATTCCGCCAGAGAGGCGCTCCATCCCTCCACAGATATGTCGGGAAAGGTATATTTGTACCACAACAATGGAAATGGAACTTTTACCAATTGTAGCCCTAAAATGCACGTTAACCAAGTCAGTTTTGCCATGGGTGCAAATTTTGGGGACATTGACAACGACGGGTTTTTGGATTTTTATCTTTCAACAGGAAACCCAAATTTTCAATCGCTGGTGCCCAATAGGATGTACAAAAATATGGGCGGTAAGGATTTTGCGGATGTCTCTGTGTCCTCCCGTACCGCCAATCTTCAAAAAGGCCACGCGGTTTCCTTTGCAGATATCAACAACAATGGTGACCAAGATTTATCCGTGGACATGGGTGGGGCTTACCGCGGAGATGCCTTTTACAGTTCGTTGTTTCTCAATCCCGGCCAGAACAACAACAACTGGATATGTATAAAACTGGAAGGAACAACCTCCAATCGGGCGGCTATTGGCACCAAGGTCACCTTGAAATTCCGGGAAAATGGAGTTGAACGAGCTGTTTTCCGGGAAGTTAACGCCGGAGGTAGCTTTGGGTGCTCCCCGCTTCGCCGTGAGATAGGCATAGGGCAAGCAACTGTGATTGATGAAATTGATATCTATTGGCCGGCAAGTGGTATCCGGCAAGTGCTGAAAAACGTAAAGCCCAACCAATTTATTCAACTGAAGGAAGGTCAGGAGGGTTATACCCCCGTCGCTTTAAAAACACTGATTTTTAAACGCCTGGATGGCTCCATTCCCATGTGCGCTCCCGTGCGGTAATTCCTAAAATCACCAAAATCGGTGGCCGGGAATTTACCCAACCACCGATTCTTGGTGTAAAATAATGGGAACGACCCTATTTATTTGTTGCCCACACCAATGCGGTAACCAATTTTAAGGTTGATGGGCATATCGAAATTCACAAAGGGAACATCCGTAAGGTCAGCTTCGTCAGGTCCATTCAGGTCCTCAAATTTGTACACAAAGGCTCGACCAAATCCAATACCCAAATCAAAAATGACACGCTCGTTTTTAGAAACAATCTTTCCCCCTATCAAAAAACCTCCGGCAAAACGGGTCGATTTAAATTCGTCTTTTTCGTTGGTGTCAGGGTTGGTAAAAGAATATTTTCCGCCGCCGAAACGGGTGTAGGCACCGGCATAAAATCCATTTAATTTTTTTTCTGTCGGATTAAAGTAGTAGCGGCCATTCACGCCAAGGCGTAAAGAATTGCCTTTGTAAATGTTGTCTGATACCAATGGAAGTCCCTTCCAGTCGGCGCCGGCGGTTAATTCTACCCCTACATTGGGGCTAGCACCGACTTCAAATCCCATATTAAAATTGTTAAATAAAAGACCCAATGGACCTACTTTGATGTCAATTTGTGCATAGATGGCATTGGAAAAAAAAATGGCCCAAGCAAAAAGAAGGATACTGCGATTCATACAAGCGGATTGTTTAGTGAAATAATTTATGCGAAATTAGTGGTTAATACAGAGATAGTCGCAGAGAGCTTGAAAAAATCAATGCTTACCCACGGCTGGAAGCATTTTTTTTTCATTTTTAAACGAGTATCCGAGGGCTGGATTTTATACAAATTTGAATTTAATATAATTTTCACACATAAATAATTTTAATAATATATTGTTTCCAGCGCCTATCGGGAAACAAATTATCAAATTTTGGCGTATTTTTTTAACGTTACATTTGGAAACGAACAGTCCTTATCTACCTTTGCGGCGATTTTAGAGTCAAATAGAGGAGTGCTTGAGTGCACTGATTTATAGACCATCTAAATAGACGGTTTATCTGTCAAGTTTCTTTGTTAAGAAAAGCCTGTTTGTACCTTTGCACTGACAAAAAGCTGACAAATCAAATCGTTGCGTCAGAATCATTTTTTTTGAGAAATCAATTTATACCGCTGATATGCTGCTGAAACGCATTTGTTGGGTTTTCACGCTCGTACTTGCCACTTCCTTCTCCCTGCTCGCAGGACCAACCAAAGAAGCAGGCAAAGAACTTTTCTCCGGCAACTGTGCCTCCTGTCATGCCAAGGACATGAAGACCGCCTCCACGGGTCCTGCACTTGGTGGTACGGAGGATCGCTGGAGCGCATTTCCAAGGAAAGACCTTTATTCTTGGATTCGCAATTCACAGGCACTCATCGCCAGTGGTCATCCACGCGCCACAGAATTGTGGGCCAAGTATAAGCCCACGATGATGAGCTCATTCCCAGGCCTGACCGATGAACAAATCGAGAGTATTATTCTCTATGTAAATGATCCGGGCGGCCCTAAAGTGGATGCTGCCAAGCCTGGCACAGAAACAGCTGCGAAAGAGACAGGCCTGCCATGGACCTATATTGGGTTGGCAAGTGTGCTGCTGTTGCTTGCCTTTGCGCTCATGCGCATCGTAAACAACCTCATGAACGTGACCCGCGTTCGGGAGGGGTTGCCACCGATTGAAAAGACAACCAAAGAAATCCTTACCACCAAAGGTTCCATCGCGTTTTTCGTGTTCTCATTGGTGTTGATTTTTGGCTATAAAACAGTTGATAATGCGACTAAAATGGGCCGCGAACAAGATTACCAGCCCGATCAGCCCATTGCATTCAGCCACAAAATTCACTCGGGTATCAACAAGATTGATTGCCAATATTGTCACGACACCGCTCGCCGCTCTAAGCATGCGTCTGTTCCTGCTACCAATACTTGCATGAACTGCCACGCAGCCATAAAAAAAGGTACTATTTCCGGCACCAAAGAGATTACCAAAATTTTCGCCTCCATTGGCTATGATCCGATGACGAATCGCTACATATCAGATTATGATACCTGGAGCGAAAAGCAAATTGAGGATTTGTACAAAAAATGGATTGGCCAGGAATATGTGTCAACCAATACCCTCACATCCTTGGACGAGGCAGGAAAAAGCCTCGTAGAAAGTCAATGGGACGGTATTGTGAAGGCGCTTCGAGACGACTCAAATGGTAAAATTCAAGGCCCCATAGAATGGACTAGAATTCACAACCTGCCGGACCACGCCTATTTCAACCACTCCCAACACGTGTCTGTTGGTCAGGTTCAGTGCCAAAAATGTCATGGACCTGTACAGGAAATGGATGTTGTGTACCAATATTCCACCCTCGGTATGGGCTGGTGTATCAGTTGCCACAAACAGACAGAAGTGAAATTTACAGACAATCCTTTTTACAAACAATACAACCAGGAATACATCAAGTTCCACAAGAAAGAGGTTTCCAAACCTGAATCTGAAATGGATAAAGTATTTGTGGAAGACATTGGCGGTCTGGAATGCCAAAAATGCCATTACTAAAAATTATTTATCATTCGAATAATATGCACCACGACAACGGTATTTGGGTAAGCTCCGAGGATTTGACTCGCGAAGAGTCTTTTTTGCAATCTGCAGAACAAGAGTTTTCGGTTGAAAATATAGACCAAACCGACGGCAACTGGCAAACTGGCCGCCGCGACTTCTTAAAGTTGATGGGCTTTGGTCTCGGAGCGGCTACAGTAGCAGCCTCTTGCGAAATTCCAGTCAGAAAGGTTATTCCATACGTCACAAAACCCGACGAAATTGTGCCGGGTGTGGCCAACTATTTCGCTTCTAGTTTTGTCAATGGTGGCGATTATTGCGCTATTCTTGTCAAGACGCGTGAAGGACGCCCCATTAAAATCGAAGGCAACTCCATCAGTTCTGTGAGCCAAGGTGGCACCAGCGCCCGAGCACAGGCATCTGTACTGGGCCTTTACGACAGCCGCAGGCTTCAGCATGCCGGTAAGGTCAAAGAAGGTCAGGTTGAAAAGATGGATTGGACGGCGCTGGATCGCGAAGTTAAATCAAAACTTGCCGCAGGGGGTAATATTCGGATCATCTCCAATACAATCATCAGCCCTACCGCTAAAAAAGCATTGGGTGAATTCACCGCGAAATACCCCACTTCATCTGTTGTAACCTACGATCCTGTATCGAGTGCTGCCTTGTTGGCTGCCAATCAACAGTGCTTTGGTGCAGCGGTCATTCCCAATTACAAATTTGACGCAGCTACCGTCATTGTTTCTTTTGGTGCAGATTTCCTCGGCACCTGGATCAGCCCCGTTGAATATGCCCGTGCTTATGCGAAAAATCGCAAAGTAGCAGGTAGGAGAACTAAAAAAATGTCTCGCCACTATCAAGTGGAAAGCCACATGTCGCTATCCGGCTCCAATGCAGACAACCGGGTGCTGATCAAGCCGAGTGAAATGGGCGCCGCAATTGTTGCGCTCTACAATGTCATCTCCGGAAATACCGGTGGGCCGGCACTCAATGAGAAGGCTGCTGCTGCGATGAAAAAAATCGCCGCTGAGTTGATGAATGCAAAAGGGAAGTCCCTCGTCGTTTGTGGCTCAAACAACGTTGC
>JBIPOY010000021.1:0-16287 GCA_044378705.1 Saprospiraceae bacterium | reverse complement strand
CTGCCGGAGGCCACCACCGCAACGTTGACGGTGTACGATGAGACCGGCCGCGTGGTATTCACGCAGAAGGGTGATTACGCGAAGGGCTACAACGTCCTTTCGTTGGATCGCGCGCTGCTGAGCACAACAGGTGTGTTGTACTACACACTTGAAACTGCAGCAGATTCTGCTACGAAGAAAATGATACAGAGTAAGTAGATTAACGAGAGGAGGGGGTCATTAAAAAGTTAATGGCCCCCAAATTAATTTTGAATAGGTAACTGGTTAGGGCTCGCGTCTAAGACAAAAAAGCGACCATTTTTTACCAGACGAAGCAGATTTTTGTAGGCCGTAGCCTCGCTAAGATCGAAAAAATCTGCGAAGTATGGCGGAAAACGGGCCTTTTTGGGCCAGACAGCGTGCCACCTAACCACTTACTTTGAATATTAGGAAGTATTAGAGGGTGCCTTATACGATTCGGGCACCCTCTTTATCCAATCAAGCATGTTATTAATTAGTGAGGTTTTATAAAGAATATAAGGCAAATTACAAACGAATTTACCAGGTCGTGACTGAGACAAAAAAGCGACCATTATTTGCCGTATGAAGCGGATTTTTTAAGTTGTTAACAGCGCTAGTGTCAAAAAACGAACAAAGCATGGCAGAAAATGCCTGTTTTTGGTCCAGATAACATCCCACGTAAACAGTTACACATTTAAGACTAAAAAAATACATATAGCATTGATCAACTACTTCGGAAGTAATTGATCGGTTTTTTGTATTGGGAAAAATTAAGGGTAAAAACGGAATTTCAATAATATATTAAAATTTATCATAATATTTTATTACTTTGATAGCTAAGGAGATAGCCTTCTACATCTGTTCTTGGGAATACTGCACGTTTTACCCAACACCACGCCCATAAAATACTGTGTAAGTAGACGGCCAATGTTTCTGTAAATCTGTCATGAGGGTGAAAAAAGCGTTGTTTTGTCTGGTGATGAACACGCTATGTACCAAAAAAATATTGTGTTGTACGCTATACGTTGGAGACGCATGTGGATATAGTGACGATGGGAGTGATACGGATTTTGTAGATCTACGAGAGGAGGGGGCTGTTAATAAGTTGATGGCCCCCAAATTTTTTTTATTGAATAAGTGGAGGTTGAAGAGGGTGCCTTATGAAGTTAGGGTACCCTCTAGAGAAATTTAATTCTGTAACTGATTAGTTGGTTGCGTCTGAGACAAAAAAGTGGCTATTTATTTGCCAGACGAAGCGAATTTCTGTAGTCCGAAGCACCGCTAAGGTCAAAAAAATGGGCTAAGTATGTCGGAAAACGGGCCTTTTTGGGCCAGACAGCGTGCCACCTAACCAGTTACAAAATGCTACAGTTCAGAAAAATACTATTTCGCAAGTATTTTTCTGAACTGTTTTTTCTAAAGGCGTGTGGAGGGTCAAATAAAGTATGTTTTAATCGGTAAAAAGCGCTGGCAAAGATAAGAGTTGGTGTTATTTACTGCTCGCAGAACCGGCGGCTATTCGCTGCTCCGCACCCTTGAATACATACCAAAGTACATAAGAAAAACACACAAATGGTATAAATAAAGCCATTTTCATGCCGCCTGACTGTGATAATAGTCCTGCAAGGGGAGGCAGAACAGCGCCACCGACAATGGCCATAATGACCAAGGATGAGGCAAGTTTGCTTTCAGCAGGGGGAAGCCCCTTGGTGGCCATGGCAAAAATGGTGGGAAACATGATACTCTGACAAAAGTAGGTGAGCATAATGCAAACAATGCCGGTCAGGCCGCCCGTCACGAAAGCAAACGCAACCAGCGCAACAGCCGCCATTGTATAGTAAGACAGCACCTTGCGCGCTTCCATCCTGCTCATCAGGTAAGTTCCCAAAAATCGTCCCAACATAAAGAGCACCAACGCAAATGAAGCGTGAAAACCTGCAATCTGCTCCGGCGTCATGTCTTGTGCATACCGATAAATGGTTTGTACAATGGCAAGGTGTTCATCTTTGGCAAAATCAATTTTGAAGTCCACGAAATAACCCCAAAGGGTGGCTTGCGCACCAACATTGGCGAATTGTGCCAGCACACCCAGCGACAAATGCCGGTACTTACCCAATAGTTTGAAAATACCGACATTGCCCGTTTCTTTTTCCTCTTCACGGCCTACCTCCGGCATTTTTGTCAAGGCAAAAAGAATGGCTACGGCCAGCACCAGCGCAGCCACGGCAAGGTACGGCCCCTGTACAGACATGGCTTCTTCAATCCTTGCCGACTGTATTTCTTCGGCGGTCATTCCCGACAACACTTGAGGGGTATAATCTTTTTTAGAGAAAATAAACAGACTGCCAATAACAGGTCCTAAAATAATACTGATCCCGTTGAAAGATTGGGCAAAATTGATGCGCCATGCAGCGTCTTTTTTGTCACCCAACACGGTCACGTATAGGTTGGCCGCCGTTTCCAAAAATGCCAAACCACTGGCAATGGTGAACAGGGCGAACAGAAAAAAACTGTACACCCGTATGTTCGCTGCAGGATAAAACAGAAGCGCTCCAACGGCGTACAGCAGTAGCCCAGCCAAAATACCCTTTTTATACCCCCATTTTCGCATGAATATGCCTGCGGGAATGGCCATGACAAAATACCCGGCATAAAATGCGGAATCCACAATGCCCGCTTGCCACCTTTTCAAATCCAAGGCAAATTGAAAATGACGAATCAGGGAGCCGTTCAAACTGTTGGCGATGCCCCATAGAAAAAACAGACTGCACACAAGTGCAAAAGGAACCAAATATTGATTCCGGGTAGGAGTAGAGTTGTTCATAACAAGTCGGTTTTATTTTAAAAGACAAGGATATGATTTTTTTTCGACTGTCCTGTAGTTTGATTGTTGAATACGTGAATTGTTAAAAATTTAAAAATGGTAAGTCAAGACAATTCAAACGTTTGTTTGAGCCATGTTTTTTGCAAAAGAGTTTCTTTGCACCACCAAAAATAATAACCATGTTGAACCGTTTAATATTGTTTAAAAGTCTGTCTATCACAGGCTTAATGCTACTTTTTTCCTGTAAAAATACACCACCCCAAGAGATCGTTGACCGTGATAACCCCCCTGGGCACGTCAGAATGATTTCCATCTTGGATAGTATATTTAAAAGGGCCAGCCCTCTCGACTGTTACAACCTCAATGGTCGAAAAGCAGCCATGTTTAAGGAACAATTGGATCAAACGTCCAATTTCAGCGCTAGAATTTCCTTGCAATTCCGGTATGCCGATCAATTGCTCAACGCCGGACAAAACGAATCGGCTACATTGGAACTGCTCGATATTATCCAGCAAGCAAGAGATACGCTTACAAATGAAACAAAATTAATATATGAATTACTTGCTTTGTCGTATCTCCGACTGGGTGAGCAGCAGAATTGCATCAATGCACACAACGCGGCGTCTTGTATTCTGCCGTTGGAAGGCGGTGGTATTTATTCGATGAAATCGGGGCCAGAGAGTGCCATCAAGGTGTACAAAAGAATATTAGCAAAATACCCCGACGATGTGCAAAGCCGGTGGCTGCTCAATCTTGCCTATATGGCCATAGGGAAATGGCCTGCCGAGGTGCCCAGTGCCCTCCGGATGTCTCCTGAAATGTTCAAGAGCCGGGGTGATATTCGCTTCCAAAATGCGGCCATCACGTCAGGCGTTGACGTGCGGGGTATTTCAGGGGGGGTATGTGCGGATGATTTTGATGGCGATGGGAATATTGATTTGTTTGTTACCTCGTATGGGTTGAAAGACCAGGCCAAGTTTCTGCACAACAATGGGGATGGTACGTTTGCTGATCGCACCAAAGAGGCCAATTTGACCGGGATTGTCAGTGGGTTGAATACCATCCATGCAGATTATGACAACGATGGCGACCGGGATATCTTGATCTTGCGGGGTGGCTGGCTGCAGGGTGGTAACCACCCCAACTCCTTGTTGCGCAACAAGGGTAACGGTATTTTTACGGATGTTACCATTGAAGCTGGCTTGCTTTCCTTTCATCCAACGCAGGCGGCAGATTGGGCAGATTATGACGGAGATGGATATTTAGACTTGTATATTGCCAATGAGACGTCGGATCCGGCGCGTTTGCACCCCAACGAATTTTATCACAACAACGGCAACGGCACCTTTACGAACGTGGCAGCTGCATTGGGGCTCAATATTACAGGTTTTTACAAAGCGGCTGTATGGGGTGACATCAACAACGATCAGCGCCCCGACCTCTACCTGAGCAATGTAGATGGCGAGAACAAGTTGTTTGTCAACCGCGGTGGTACGGCGCCGGATGCCTGGAAGTTTGAAGACATTTCAAACAAGGCCGGTGTCACGTATCCGCTCAAAAGTTTCCCGGCTTTTTTCTTTGATTTTGACAACGATGGTTTTGAGGATATATTCGTGACAGATTTCACCATTGACCCCAAAGTGCCTACGGCTGATCCGTTGATTCAAGAGTTTTTAGGAAAACAGCCCCCGGGTGATTGGTTGAGGTTGTACCACAACAATGGCAACGAGACCTTCACGGATGTACACCGCGCCTATGGTTTACACACCATCACCTATGCGATGGGCAATAATTTTGGTGACCTTGACAACGACGGGTGGCTTGATGTGTATGTGGGTACGGGCAAGCCTGATTTGCGTACACTGATGCCCAATCGTATGTTTCACAATGTTGGAGGCAAAAGATTTGAGGATATTACCATGAATGGTTTTGGCCATATACAGAAGGGACATGGTATTGCATTTGCCGATGTTGACAACGATGGCGATCAGGATATTTACGCCATTATGGGAGGTGCTTTTGAGGGGGATTTGTCCAACAGTGTATTGTTTGAAAATCCGGGAACGCCCAACCATTGGGTGACGCTTTTTTTGGAGGGGAAAACCTGCAACCGCGACGCACAAGGCGCTAAGATCAGGGTACATGTGGTGGAAAAAAGCGGCGCAAAACGTATGATCTGTGCTACGGTGGGTACCGGAGGAAGTTTTGGATCTCAAAGCCTACGCCAGGAAATTGGACTTGGAAAAGCCGAGCGCATTGAAACGGTGGAGGTGCAATGGCCCAAAGTGGGCGTTCCCAATGGTATATTTTCGGGTATTGCCCTTGATTCAGCGGTTAAACTAACGGAGGGTAGCCCTCAGCCGGAAGTGGTCTCGCTCGCTCAAATGCACCTCAAGCATTGATTTTTTCGCCGGAATTTACCAGCCAAACCCCTACCATCGTGATGCCCATACCCACAGCAATCCAAATGGTGAGGCTTTCACCCAACAATGCCCACCCCAATATCAGTGCGACGATCGGATTGATGTAGGTGTACAGCGAACTGACGGTCGCACTCAGGTGCTTCAACGTAAACATGTACATCGAAAACGCCAAGGCAGAACCGATGCTGGCCAAGTACACCAAGGAAAGCCAACCCGTTGTGCTGTGGTGTATATTCCAGTCCTTATCGAACAGGGCGCTGAGCATAAAACCGCCCATCCCACCGGCCAATATTTGTATACCGGCGTTGAGCAGTGGGGAAACATCGGGAGCATTCCAGTGCTTGGCCATGACGGTACCCAATGACCACGTACAACAAGAAGCGAAACACCCGGCTATACCCCAACGATACGCAGGTTCTATAAAATCAGCCCAACCGTCGTTGAAAATCAGACCCAACCCGCAGAAACCAAGCATGACGCCCGCGGCCATGCGCTGGTTTATCTTATCCGATCCACGCCACACGAGGGTGAACAAGACAATCATCACAGGGGTGAGTGACCCAATGATCGCCGCCACGCCGGAACTTACGTATTGCATGCCCCACGTAATAAAGCCATTGCCCCCGGTAATGGTCATCAACCCTGTCAACATCTGTCGTCCAACATACGCACGACCCGGCCATATTGCTTTTCCAGTAAAAAAAGCCCAGCTCAAAATCAGGATGCCGGCTGTTGTTTGTCGGAGCCCCACCAACAGAAAGGGCGGAAAATCAGTCACGGCATATTTGATGGCCGTATAAGTCGTGCCCCAAATAATACAAATTGCGGCAAGGGCGAGGTAAGCACGCTTGGTGTCGGTCATGGAAAAGTGTCGAATGCGTGCAAGAAAAACTAGAAACCAGTGCCGCCCAAGGTCAGCAACATTTGAAAATCATTCATTTCATAGCCATTTCCAATGGGAATATCCAGACAGTTTTCAATGGTGAAGCCAACCTGAAAATAGAAATTGATGCTTTTAAAATTCTGTCTGTTTACCGTCAGACGCAGTTCCCGCAAATCAGGGTAAAGGGGTAAAAGACGTTCCAAAATTACCTTTCCCAATCCCTTTCCCCGTTTTCCGTTGTCTATATAATATTTGTGTAAAAAATAACTGCCCGGTTGCTGGAGGCTAACGGATAGATACCCAAGTACCTCGCTGGATGTTTCGGGAAGCCAAAACGCCTGTCCTTCCGCCATTTGGGCACACAAAGCCTCCGGGTGATAGCTTTTCGCCAACATGAACTCAACTTGCGCTTCGCCCACGATGGGTATATAATGTTCGCGCCAAATCCGGTGTGCCATGGCAGCGATCATGGGCGCATCGGAAGCATCGGCTTTTCGGAGCACAATGGTCATGGTTATTCTTTGGCGTTCAGTAGTTCGAGGACTTGTTTGGTGATATCAAGGCTGTCGTTGGCCAGTAGAATTTGTCCGCCGCGGGAATACGAGAGGATGTAATCATACCCAATTTTGCCCGACAATGTCTTAAGCTTTGCTTCTACATTGGCATACAGGTCGTTGAAAGCCTTTTTTTGGTCCTCGGAGAGTGACTTACTAAGGGAGGCTTTTTCTTCTTCCAGTTTTTGGGCGCGTTGACGCAGCGCCATATCTGCTTTTTCAGCTTCTGCTTGGGTCATATTTCCACCCTGAAATTTTTCCTGAAGAGCGGAGGCGTCTTTCATAAGGGCCTCTTCCTTGTTGGAAAGGGTTTTTTCTGCGGAGGACATTCGTTGTGTGATGGCTTCTTTTTGTTGTTTGAGCCATTCATATTGAGCGTCCAGGGTATCTCCGTTTACGTAGGCGATGCGTGCGCCACCGGAAAGCGAAGCGGGGGGGATCACCGAAACATTTTTGTCACATTTTGACTGTAGATAGTACAAATGTGCCACCAGTGCAAAGAGAATAACATTGAGGACAATGGGTAAATTTTTCATGTCTTAGTAGGTGTGGGCGTATAAAAAATAAGGTATGATGGGCAATATTGGTCGATGAAACAAACCTTTACGTAGTTACGATGCCAGATGAAATGCGCATGCAAAAAAAAATCCCCCGAATGTTACTGTGTAACTTCGGAGGATTCCGCTCTGTGACCACGACTGGAGTCGAACCAGCACATCCGTAAGGACACTACCCCCTCAAAGTAGCACGTCTACCAATTTCGCCACGTGGCCGTCATTTTTTAAGCGGGTGCAAAGGTAAAACAAGGTTTCAAGGTTTCAAAGGATTTGGACGCTCGGACCAAGTATTTTTTCTGAAACCTAGCAATGGGGGCAAAAGCCCTGTTATAATCGCTCAAAACAGTGGTATATCGAGTACTGACCTATAAAATAGGCAACGCCGTTTCAGGCAGCACTTGAGCTCATCCGAACATATCTTTCACTTTATCAAAGAACCCCTTGTCATCTTTGCCAGGATTTGGTTTGAAATTGGGCATATCGCGCAATTTTTCTAGCAATTTATGTTCTTCGTCGTTAAGTTTTTTCGGTGTCCAAACATTGACGTGTATCAATAAATCGCCGCGTTGGTAGCTTTGCAATCCCGGTAGGCCCTTGTCTTTCAGGCGGAATATTTTTCCGGATTGTGTGCCGGGTGGCACGGTTATTCTTGCTTGTCCGTCGAGCGTGGGCACCTCCACTTTACTGCCGAGTGCGGCATCTGCGAAGTTGAGAAAAAGTTCATGGATGATGTTGTTACCTTCCCTAGCGAAGTGATCGTGGGGCGCTTCTTCGACGGTAATGAGCAAGTCGCCGGGTTGTCCACCCTTGGCGCCGGCATTGCCCCTTCCGGACATAGAGAGTTGAATGCCTTCGTGTACGCCTGCCGGGATATCCACTTCGATCATGTCTTCGCCAAAGGTCCGGCCATCGCCTTTGCATACATTGCAGGGCGATTTAATCAACTGACCGGATCCGCTGCAAGCGGGGCATTGTACGGCTGTTTGCATCATGCCAAACGGCGTTTGAGTAACCCGGTTGACCATCCCGGATCCCCGGCAAGTACCGCAGTTTTCTACGGATCCTTGGTCACGGGCGCCACTGCCGCTGCAGGTATTACAAGCCACTTGTTTGCGAACCTTTATTTTTTTGTTGACACCGGTAGCGATTTCCTCCAAGGTCATTTTCACCTTGATGCGAAGGTTGCTTCCCCGTTCTCCGCGGGGCCTTCCGCCACCGTTGCCGCCTCGACGTCTTCCGCCACCGAAGAATTCGCCAAAAATATCATCGGAGTCAAATCCAAATTTTCGGAGAATATCATCCATGTCCATCCCTTGGAAACCGCCGGCACCGCCACTGCCCATGCCATCTACGCCGGCATGCCCGTGTCGGTCATAACGAGCCCTTTTATCTGCGTCGCTTAGAATATCGTAAGCCTCAGCAGCTTCTTTGAATTTGTCTTCAGCAGACTTGTCACCGGGGTTTTTATCCGGGTGAAATTGAATGGCTTTGTTGCGGTAAGCCTTTCTTATTTCGTCAGAACTGGCAGTTTTGGCGACGCCAAGTATCTCGTAAAAATCTTTTTTTGCCATGGGTAATACAAGTTCGGTTTGGAAGGGTTGGGTGAAGGAATAAATGGGTTTACCTTCCCACAACCACTTTAGCGAAGCGGATGATCCGGTCGCCGAGGGTATAACCGAGTTCGGTGATGTCTACAATTTTACCTTTTAACGCTTCTGTAGGAGCGGGAATTTCTGCGATTGCTTCGTGTCGATCGGCATCAAATTCGTCTCCGGGTTTTGTTTCAAAGGGTGATAACCCTTTTGAACGAGCGATATGGGTCAATTTGTTGTGAATCAGGGTGGTGCCTTCGGTCAGCGCGCCATTTTTCAGGGCGCGGTCAAAATCGTCCAAAACTGGCAGCAAGGCTGACAATATTTCGCGTCCTGCCGTTGAAATAAGGTCTATACGCTCTTTGGCGGCATTTCGTTTGTAGTTCTCGAAGTCAGAAAAGAGGTAGAGAAACTTGTTGCGTGCCTCGTCCAGTTGTTGCTGAAGTTCCTGAATTTTATCGCCCTCATTTTTTGGTGCAGGGTTACTTTGCGCTGTTTCAGGCTGCCCCGCAGCGTTTTCCGTTTGTTCTTGCTGCTCGGGATCGTTTTCTTTCATGTCAAATATTTTTCTAAACGTTTTTTTCATGGTGGAGGGGTTTCGTACTTGCCGGGATGATAACGTTAATAATATGGAAGACGAATCAATCCCCTACAGGGTGGTTCAGTTTGTCTGCAACTTTCATGCCTTGGCTACCCTGAGTGTCATATTGTCAGCGACCGTTCAGTTTTTCTGCCAACATTTTATCCAAATATTCGGGGGAAAGGCTGACACCCATAATAACGCCCTCGGGGTTGAGGAGAAAGGTACTCGGAATGGATTTTATATTGAATTGATGGGCCAGCACGCCGTCAAAACTGGCAGATTCCATGGCGTGATAGGACCAATCCATCCGGTCGTTTTGGATCGCATTTTTCCAAGCCTCGCGGCTGTACTCAATGCCAATGCTGAATATTTCAAAACCCTTTTCATGGTATTTTTTGTACAGCGGTATGAGCTGTTGGTTTTCTTGTCGGCAAGGACCGCACCAACTGCCCCAAAACTGTAAGAGCACGTATTTTCCTTTCAAATCGGAAAGTTTGGCTTGCTGGCCGCTCAGTAGTTCAACTGCGATATCTGGTACGCGATCACCTGCATTGAAACGCGGTTGGCGGTATTTCCATACCGAAATTAGAATGGCAATGGTGGCGGCGGCCATCAGCCCTAAACGAATGTACTTGTTGTTCATGGCACTTGTTTTGGCACAATGAAGTGAGTAAGGTGAGCACCCCTCCTGTCCGGAAGGGTACGAAAACAGTGTGGTTTTCGGGTAAAAAGTGATCGGATGTTGGTGTTATTTCGCTTTCGCACAAATATCCGGCTTTTAACCCTGCGAAGGTTATATTTTTGTCCTTTCAAATCTCCTTTTATAAGATGCTTACCATAGATCCGAAAGAAGTTGCGACCAAAGACCTGCACCAGTTTATGCTTTCTGCTGTAGCGCCGCGCCCCATTGCTTTTGCCAGTACCATAAGTGTAGATGGTGCGCACAACCTCGCGCCTTATAGCTTTTTCAACGCTTTCAGCAGCAACCCGCCCATTGTCATATTTTCTTCTAATCGCCGGGTGGCCAACAACACAACCAAAGACACCCTAAAGAATGTTCAAGACACCGGTGAAGTTGTGATAAACGTTGTTTCCCACAATATTGTTCGCCAAATGGCCATTGCGAGTGTAGAATATGGCCCGGAGGTGGATGAATTTGTGAAGGCAGGCTTTACTCCCCTGGCGTCAGAGATGGTACGCCCCCCGCGGGTGGCGGAAAGCCCGGTACAAATGGAATGCAAAGTGGAGCAAATTTTGCCCCTTGGAATCGATGGAGGCGCAGGAAATTTGATCGTTTGTCGCATTGTCTTGATGCATATTGCTGAATCCGTGCTCAACGAAAAAGGCCGCATTGACCCCCATAAGATTGACCTTGTGGGCCGAATGGGGCGGTTTTATTATGTCCGTGCAAGCGGTGCCGCAGTGGAAGAAATTGTGCAGGAGGTAACGGTGATGCCTTTGGGTTTTGATGCATTACCGCCTATGATACGGCACAGCACCATTTTAACAGGCAATAATTTGGGTCAATTGGCAGGAATGCCGGCCCTTCCATCGCGAGAGGCTGCTGCTGCTTTGTTGGTGGCCGATGCCCGGGCAGCCGTGCTGTTTACCGGAAAAGGTACCGTTGAGGATTTTCACCGTTATGCCCAAGAAGCGCTCGATGCAGGCAACGTACCCCTGGGGGCAGCCTTGGCGGTGATGAGTTGTATCTGATCAGCAAAATTAATTTTTTCGAGACACGCAACCGTATGCCTGCACGGGCCCGTTGTGTAGAATGATGTGCGATGTAGCCATCGGTGAAAATTTTATACCATGAAAAAAATAATGCTTTTAAGCGCATTTGCTTTGCTGGCTGTCTTCTTTTCCTGCCAGAAAGAGTCCTTGTCAGTTATGAACAATACCCCACAAGGTTTCTTGGGTGGATTGGAAGATCGCAATCGCGGTCGTCACCACCACGGTGACAGTTTATTTGTATGCGATTCGCTGCACCAGCATGATTCGCTCCACATTCACCACGATTCGCTGCATGTACACACAGACTCTCTGCACATTCACCACGATTCTACTGCAGTAGATACGACCGGTCACAATGGCGGCGGTAATGGTGGACATGGTGGACATGGCGGACATGGCGGCGGCCCACGACACCACGGTCACGGTGGGTAGTATTTTCAAGGTATTAAAGTGGTAAAATAAAGGCGTCTTTTGGGTTTCTATTCCCAAAAGACGCTTTTTTTCTTGAAATTTCCCAACTTTGCACCGCTGTTGCGGCCAATGCCCGCGGTGGTCTATCTCGGTCATGCTAAAAAAAACGCTGCAATTTTTTCTATTTCTCGGACTCGGCGCCACGATACTAACACTGGTTTACAACAACCAAAACAAGGCTTTTCAGGAGCAGTGCCGCTTGGACGGTGTTTCTGCTGACGATTGTAGTTTGATCCACAAGCTGTTGTTTGATTTCTCAACGGTCCACCTTGGTTGGTTGGGTGCGGTGTTGGTTGCGTTTACCCTGAGCAATGTTTTCCGTGCCTTGCGTTGGCAAATGTTGCTTGACCCCATGGGGTATCCAGTACGCTTCAGCAACTCGTTTCTTTCTATTTTATTGGGGTATTTTGCCAATTTAGGGTTTCCCCGGATGGGTGAAATTGTGCGTGCCGGCTCCCTGGCACGCTACGAAAACATACCCATGGAAAAGGTGGTGGGTACCTTAGTCATTGATCGGTTGATGGATTTTATCTGCCTCGGAGTTGTGGTGGGCTTGGCCTTTGTATTTGAGGGCAAGACATTGCTGGATTTTTTGGAACAAAGTAAGGGTGGGGGAGCGTCGTCCGGGGGAGGTAACCTCTGGCAAATATTGTTGTTGGTTTTGGCCGTGGGAATGGTGTTGTTGTTCGTTTTTCGAAAGAGATTGGCACAGCTTGCCTTGGTTGTGAAAGTAATTAATTTACTGAAGGGTTTTTGGGAAGGCATGAAGAGCGTGTTAAAATTAAAAAACCCGTTGCTTTTTCTGTTTTATTCGGTTGGTATCTGGTTGTTGTTCTACCTGCAATGTTGGCTCAATCTCATGGCATTTCCGCCCACGCAGCATTTAACATTTGGTGCTGCCTTGATGGTGTTTGTATTTGGCACCTTGGGTTTTGTGATTCCCTCTCCCGGAGGTATGGGAACCTTTCATGCGTTGTGCATTGCAGGCCTTGCGCTGTACGGAATCAATGGCAGTGATGCTTTTTCGTATGCCAATATTTCATTCTTCAGCGTACAGATTTTTTACAACATCCTGGCAGGTGTATTGGCGCTGGTATTGATGCCCGTGTTGAAGAAGAAAGTGAAACAATAAATATAACGCAACGCGGTTAAGCCCGCTGTATTCTGCGCTGATGTGCCTAAAAACCTGAAAAAATGCCTTTTTTTTCCGATATTGAATCGAAAATACAATCCAACGATCAAATGGTGCAAACCATTGCCCGATGGCGTGCTGCGGGCGATACCATCGTTTTTACCAATGGTTGTTTTGACCTCTTGCACTATGGTCATTTGCATTATTTAGCGGCGGCCCGCGATCTCGGCAACCGATTGGTGGTGGGCCTGAACAGCGCTGAATCAGTGCGAAGATTGAAAGGCCCTGCTAGGCCCATCAACGACGAAGCAACCCGTACCCATTCACTTGCCGCTTTGGAAATGGTAGATGCAGTAGTTGTGTTTGAGGCGGATACGCCCCTTGATCTCATCGAACGACTACAACCGGATGTATTGGTGAAAGGGGGCGATTGGAAACCTGAACAAATAGTCGGATCGGAAACGGTACGCTCCCGCGGCGGGCAGGTACTCAGTCTGCCTTTTGTGGAAGGTTATTCCACGACGAATATTGAGCAAAAAATACTGAATAAGGCCGGCCATTAGTTGTTTGTCACCCAAAGAAGTATCCACAGCGTTGTGCCAAATTTGTTAGACTACTGTTTTTATTCAAACGTCAGCTGCTTCAAATTGGGCAAAACGCTGTGGAATGGGACAAGTGCTTAACCGATCATGGAAGCGTCCTTGGAGTAGTTTTGTGCGTACATCATGGCAGCACCCGCCAAACTCAGGTCTTTTAGTAAAGATATCATGGCTAATTGTGCGCCATCACCACCGGCCATGGCAGCATTGAGGTGCAACAAGGCTACAAAAAGAATCAGCATGATGGCCAGTGCTGTGGTGGCCAGTTTGTCGTATTTGCCCAAAATCATACTGACACAAGCACCGAGCAGGCCCAATCCTGACAGGTAGATCCAAAGGCTGGCAGCCGGCATATAAGCCGGTACAGCAGCACTCATGGCGTCGGCGTTCATAAAATGAAACAAGCCAAAGATGCCGAAAGGAATGGCAAAAAGCCAGCGACCGAGGGATAAAAATGCTTTCATAAAAGTTATTCGTTTTGAAAAGAGTGAAAAATTAGATTAAAAACACAGGTGTGAATGGCGTGCATCTTTGGCAAATGTAGCATTAGTATTCTTCAATAAAAACAATTTTCAAAAAAATATTTTGCTTAAACGTTTAAAATCAAAATAATAATGTAATTGGTTAGCGTGGTCGCGTCTGAGACGAAAAAGTGGCCATTTTTTGCCAGACGAATCAGATTTTTGCAGGCCGTAGCAGCGCTACGGTCAAAAAAATCTGCGAAGTATGGCGGAAAATGGGCCTTTTTGGGCCTGACAGCGTGCCTCCAAACCAGTTACATAATAATAAAAATTGCCGGAGCAACGCGATGTCGTTCCGGCAATGATATCCATCGTACTCAATGTGTTTGTCTTGGGCTTAAGAGCGGCTGTAGTTGGGTGACTCCCTGGTGATGATGATATTGTGTGGGTGGCTTTCTGTCATTCCCGCATTGGTGATGGTGACAAACTGTGCTTTTTCTTGCAATTCTTCCACGGTACCTGCTCCGCAATAGCCCATGCCGGCGCGTAAGCCACCTATGTACTGGACCATCACTTCTTGCAAAGTACCTTTGTAGGGTACGCGGCCTTCAATGCCCTCCGGCACCAACTTTTTGATATCGTCTTCTACGTCTTGGAAATAGCGGTCTTTGGAGCCCAATTGCATGGAGCCCAAGCTGCCCATTCCGCGGTATGATTTGAATTTTCTGCCATCAAAAATAATGGTTTCTCCGGGTGCTTCTTCAACACCGGCGAACAATGATCCGGCCATGATGGTACTGGCGCCGGCAGAAAGTGCTTTCACGATGTCTCCTGTGTAGCGAATTCCGCCGTCACCGACAATGGGCACCCCGGAACCGGCGATGGCCCTGCTGGCATTGAAAATTGCGGACAACTGAGCAACCCCAACTCCTGCAACGATTCGGGTGGTACAGATACTTCCGGGGCCAACGCCTACTTTTACGCCATCGGCGCCGGCATCCACGAGGGCTTTCGCGCCTTCCCCGGTGGCCACATTGCCGCCGATGATCTGGAGTGCCGGGAACAACCCTTTCAGTTGTTTGATCGAGTCGAGCACGCCTTTTGAGTGGCCATGGGCGGTATCGACACAAATGACATCAACCCCGACGGCTACCAAAGCAGAAACCCGTTCCACCACATCAGACGTTACGCCCACCGCAGCACCCACCACCAGACGCCCCAAGGAGTCCTTGCAGGCATTGGGGAAGTTTACCCCTTTCATGATGTCTTTGTAGGTGATCAATCCGACGAGTTGGTAGGAATCGTCCACGACGGGTAGCTTTTCAATTTTTCGAAACTGGAGAATATCTCGGGCCTGTTCGAGGGTGGTTCCGAGTGGCGCCGTGACCAGTGTATCTTTTGTCATCAACTCTGCTACCAATCGGCTTCGATTGGTTTCAAAGCGCAAGTCACGATTGGTCAGGATACCCACTAGTTTTCCGGAGTGGTCGGTTATAGGAATGCCACCAATGCTGTGTTTGCGCATCAAATCCAGTGCTTCCGATATGGGGGCATCCGGGTGTAAGGTGACCGGGTCAATGATCATCCCGGCTTCGGAGCGCTTCACGGCGCGTACCTGATCGGCCTGATCGGCAATGCTCATGTTTTTGTGAATCATACCGATACCCCCTTGACGCGCAATCGCGATGGCCAAGTTTTTGTCGGTCACGGTATCCATCGCTGCGGATACAATGGGGACATTCAGGCGTATGTTACGGGTGAGCTGAGCGCTGATATCCACGTCACGTGGCAACACCTCACTGTAAGCGGGGACGAGTAGTACGTCGTCGAAGGTAAGAGATTCGCCGATAAACTTCGGTAGGGCAGAGGATGCAAACTTTGTTTCCATGCGCAAAGTTCGGGCATGCCGTGTGAAAGTAGGTGCGTAACGGCCTGATTTTTTTTAAAAAAAACGCAATAACTTGGGCGGCACGCTGTTTGGCCCCAAAAGTCCCATTTTTTTGTCTCGTAAGCGACCACAGGAGTAGTTTACAAAAAAACAAGCGGTCTATCGTCTTGAGACAAACAACCAGCACGCCATGATGGCGCCCTACATAGTAGGCGGGTTGAAGTCGTCTTCGTCGAAATAAACATTCACCTGTACTACTCCGCTGAGTTGTCGGATGGATTGTACAATTTCCTCGGTTTTACCCACATCCTTGAGGGTAATGTGGTAATTGCTTTCCGTCAGATCATCCATGCCTACATTTTTTATACTGACCAACTTGAGGCTTTTGCACACCTGTGAGAGTGATTGGGTAAAATCCGTTTGTTTGGAAGATTGCCGAACAATTTGCAGTAAAAAATGTCGCCTGCGGGGTGCTCCAAAGTGTGTGTACGTGAGCCCCAGTACCACCAACCCGGCAATCAGCGACCCAACCAACGCTACCGCAGTGAGCCCAACACCACAAGCCATCCCAATGGCAAGGGAAAGG
>JBIPOY010000226.1:0-5624 GCA_044378705.1 Saprospiraceae bacterium | reverse complement strand
GCCAAAAAAGAGATTTATCCCAAATTGTACGACGTGATTCGTCCGATCACCTTTGACGAGGGGCTCATCAAAGCCATCAATACGGTGTTTGACGACAAAGGCGAAATTCGCGCAGACGCATCACCCGAGTTGATGCGCATTCGAAGGTCTATTCAACAGAAAATAAAGGAGCTGGATGGCAAATTTCGCCAGTTGATGCAGGAATACCGCACCAAAGGCTGGCTCTCCGATTCGCCCGAAAGCTTTCGCAGTGGTCGAAGGGTGCTGTCTGTCCCCGCAGAACACAAACGAAAAATCCGAGGTATCATACACGACGAATCCGATACCGGTAAAACAGCCTTTATCGAGCCGGAGGGCGTCATTGAAGTCAACAATGATATTTTTGACCTCGAACACGAAGAAAAACGAGAAATATTTCGCATCCTGCGGGATCTCAGTGACACCATCCGGCCCTATGGCCACCTCATCGGCGCATACCTGGAAGTACTCATCCACTATGATGTGATCCAAGCCAAAGCTCGCTTGGCACTTTCGATGCGGGGGGGGATGCCCATTCTGAAAGAAAAACCCATTATTTCTCTTAAAAAGGGATTCCACCCGCTGCTGTACCTGAAAAATAAAGCACAGGGACGTAAAACAGTCTCCTTCGACCTCCGCCTGAATCCGGAAAATCACATCCTAGTGCTATCAGGCCCCAATGCAGGAGGCAAATCAGTGGCCATGAAATCGGTGGGGCTGCTCCAACTCATGGTGCAGAGCGGCCTTTTGGTGCCCGTACACGAACTCAGCGAAATGGGGATTTTCGAACAAATTTTCGCAGATATTGGCGATCAACAGAGCCTGGATGATGATTTGAGTACCTATTCATCTCGACTCCAAAACGCCAAAGTGTTCCTCCAAAAGGCCAATCCCAATACGTTGGTACTCATAGATGAAATGGGCAGCGGTACCGATCCAAAGCCCGGCGGAGCCATTGCAGAAGCCATTCTGCGCCAACTACACCACAAAGGTGTTTATGCGGTAGTCACCACCCACTATTCCAACCTTAAAGTGTTCGCCTTTCGAAATACCGGTATTCTGAATGGTAACATGCATTTTGATAAAGATACTCTTACGCCAACGTATGAACTGAAAATCGGACGCCCCGGCAGTAGTTACGCTTTTGAAATTGCAGAAAAAAGTGGCCTCTCCAGAGATCTCATCGGATACGCCCGACACCGAACAGGATCCGAAACGGCAGTAGATGACATCCTCATCGAGCTCCAACGCGAAAAACAAGAACTGGAGGAGAAATTGCGCACGGCCGCCGACAAGGAACAAGCCCTGGAACGACTCATCAAAACCTACGATGCGCTCCACCACGACTTGGAAGTGAAGAAAAAGCGCCTGAAACTGGATCAAAAAGAATTGGACCTGCGACAAACCGCCAATGCGAACCGCGAGGTGGACAAACTCGTGCGCCAACTCAAAGACGAAAAAAATCTAGAAAAAGCCCAAGAAATGGCCGCCCAACTGCGCGTTCAACGGACTGAAAAAGCCAGATTGGTGGATGATGCCAATGCCGAGGTAGTCAAATTAGAGGAATCTCAAATGCCTTCCGCTTCCGCTCGTCCGCTCGCAGAAGGCGATTTCGTGCGCCTGAGGGCAGGAGGCGCCACGGGAAGAATTGAAAAAATTCGCGGACAAAAAGCGGATATCCAAATGGGGGGCATTACCCTGAACGCGCCCCTGCGGGATCTCTTGCCCGCCGCAGAACCCATCGTCAAGCAATTTTCCGCCAATAGTACGGATATCAATAGAACAGCAGATTTTGACGCTAAAATTGATTTGAGGGGAATGAGCAAAGAAGAAGCCATGATGGTACTCGAAAAATTTGTGGACAACGCCCTCATGACCAATGCCGCCAGCCTTCGGGTGCTCCACGGAAAAGGAGATGGTATTCTCCGCAAAGTGGTGCGCCACAAAATGAAAGAATATGGACGTAACATTGCCAATATTTATCACCCAGCCCAAGATGGTGGTGGTGATGGCGTAACAATTATTGAACTTGTGTAGGTTTTTTACGTATGAAGATGAAATCTCGACACATACTTTTTGTGTAATACCTTTGTTTTTTTAATAAATGGTTTGCAAGTCATACCTTTACACCAACTCCTTTCTTTTTTCATGTAACCACGGTGGTGCTGCGTGTCTTTTATGGTGACAGCGGTATTCTCAGGCTGACAGATTTTTTTGTGTTTTTGACAGCAATAGAATAGTATGGTTTTTGCGCGTAGCTGACATTTGTGATTCTGTCAACCGATTAGTTAGGCATCAATTTTGTTAAGTAACTGTGTTCCTGACACTAAATAGAACGCTTGTGATCTCAAATCTTTTTCGTTTGCGCTTTTTTTGTATGCTTGTACTGGCATCTTCTGTTGCTGCGGTACAGGCACAGGATATCCACTTCTCCCAATTTGGCAACTCAACGCTCAACCTTAATCCGGGATTGGCGGGTGTTTTTGGTGGAGATGTGCGCTATATAGGAAATTACAGGAGTCAGTGGCGGTCTGTTCCGGTACCATACGTGACCTATTCCGGTTCGCTGGAAAATAAAGTGTATTGGGCCAAGGGTAAGTATGATCGTTTTTTGACCGGCTCCCTCTTGATCAATTATGACCGCCAGGGCAGCCTGAACTTGACTTCTATGTCGGTTGGTTTGCCGGTTTCTGTAACGTTACCGGTTTTTCGGAATGTTTTTTTTACCCTGGGCGCCAATCCCACCTTTGGCCAGCGTGCGTTCAGTACCAATAAATTGACGTTTGATGCGCAGTGGCAGGATTGTATCTATGATCCATTGTCCACCACCAGAGAGACACAACTCTTTCAAAGCGATAATCTTAAATATTTTGATTTCAGTGCCGGGGGTAACTTTCGGATCCAATCACCAGATAAACGGAGCAGATTGGATGTTGGTATCGCCGTCCACCACATAAACCGCCCAAACCATGATTTTTGGTCCAGCGCATTGACCAGCCCGGGCAATGTTCGGCTAAACCAAAAATTGGCGCTTCATGGCCATGGATTATGGCAGCTTTCGGGTAATTTTGACCTGATGGCCCAGGGGATGTACCTGAAGCAAGGCGGATATCGCGAGATTGTCTATGGCGGTGGGTTGCGCTTTCACCTCAATCGCCAGCCCTACAAAGAACTGGCCATGCAGCTCGGGGTGGATTACCGACAGCGCTATCAAGATGCCCTCGTTCCCCACTTGGAAGTGTCTTACCGTACCTGGCAACTGGGGTTTTCCTACGATATGAACTTTTTATCGGGTGTAGAATTGGTATCGAACGGTCGGGGGGGGCCGGAACTGTCTTTGATCTACCGTATATATCGTGTTAAGCCGATACCAAAATTCAAGTCCTGCCAAATGATTTAAATACGAATCGTTTGTTTTGGGGCGCATGAGTCCTGTTGGTTCTTAATTCTGTACAATAGGAAGTCTGAGGCTTTCAAACTTTTTCTTATCAATCCTGCGATGAAAATTGTCCGCATACTTTTAATTAACCTGTTTATCCTGATGTCAGGATTTCATGCTTGGGGCCAAATCGGAGTTTCGGATCGGATCAACCAAGAGAACGACAGAGCACCCTCCCTGGAAGCCTTGGAAACAGCGGCAATCAAAGAACTGGCCCGTGGCAACAACTATGGAGCGATGCGCTATTATCACCTGATCATGGATGCTGAACCCTTGAATGTCAATGCCTTGAAGGGGTATGGGGAAGCCGCTATTCTGTTTGCAGCGCTCGACAGCGCAGCAATGGCGTTTCAACGCCTCATTGACAATGGCCTCACAGCCCCCGATGGTGGGCCGCTCTTACGACTGGCAGAGGTTAAGTACCGAATGGGCAAATATGAAGATGCCCGGGATGTTTTGCGCAACTTTCTCTTGGGTGAAAGGCTGCAGGGCACCACGAGCGCCATGCTCCTGGAAGCTGAAACACGCTTGGAAGACTGTGAATGGGCACTGGAAAAAATGCGAAAGCCTGTTGTAGAGCCCGAATTGTTTGTCCTCCTCGATACCACCGTCAACACGCGCGAATACTCTGAACATTCACCCTATTTGCTGGGTGATGTCCTGTATTTTTCTTCCGCTAGGTTTCCTTTCGAAAAAGACCGCGTGTTCCCCAAACGTACGCTCAATAAAGTGTTGCGTATTTCCGGGGATAACTTCACAGAAAACTTGGAGGTTCCTACTTTCAATGAAGCAGCTCGTCATACAACGCATACCAGTTTCAATGCCAAAGGGGACGTTATGTACTATGCATTGTGTGATTATGTCGGTACAACGTTACAGATACAATGTGATATCTACCTCCGAAAAAAACAGCCAGACAACGAGTGGGGGCCGGCAGAAAAATTGCCTGACCCTGTCAATGTACCCGGGTTTACCAATACGCAGCCTTGTGTGGGCTCCGTACCGGGACAGTCTTACGAAATGCTTTATTTTGTCAGCAATCGCCCCGGCGGTAAAGGCAATAAAGATATTTGGTGCACAAAAATCATGAATGGAAATTATTCCGGCGCCATGAATGTGACCGCACTCAATACACCCGGTGACGATGTGACGCCATTTTACCATGCGCCCTCCGGTACTTTCTTTTTTAGTTCAGACAGTTTGCAGTCCTTGGGCGGCTTTGACGTTTTTCAGTCAAAATGGAATGGAGATGACTGGAGCGAAGCCTCTAACATGGGTTCTCCCATCAATTCCGGCGCCAATGACGTGTATTATATGCAAAACAGTTCGGCGAAAATTGGTTTTATGGCCTCCAATCGCCGAGGTAGTTTCAATCAGTCGGAGGAAGGGTGTTGTTATGATGTGTATGAGGTTGACTTCGAGAAGCCAAAGATGCTGGCTGTTACCTTTTTGAAAAGAGATGGCCTTCCAACGGATATCGTTTTGCCTTACACCGTCATGACGCTCATCGAAATTGGCAATCCGAATGCCCAACCGCAACGGATCAATATTGATGCCTCGGGTAAATACAGCTTTGATCTCCTTCCCGGTAAGTCTTACATGATCATCGGAGAAAAAAACAGATTCAATCCCGATACGGTTCGATTTACAACGCCAAACAAAATATGGCGCAAAGAAATGCTCCAGAAATTATTCTTGGAGCCCAATACACCCAATTTGGAAGCGCTTGTCTTCGACAAAGAAACAGGATTGCCCATGACGGGTACAACAGCTCAGTTTTTTGACCTTGGACAAAAAAGCCCGCAAGGGGTTTTTGTTCCAAGTAAAAATGCGCCCCAGGTAGAGCAACATCCTTATGACAATCGCTACTATTATCCGCTGGATTTTGAGCATAAATACCAAGTGGTGGTGACAAAACCCGGATACATCCCCGATTCTTCGGTGGTGGTTTCGACAGAAGGTTTGAAAACGCCTAAGTTGTTCGAAGTTAAACTTTTTCTGGAACGGGGAATCATCTTGAAAGCACACACCCTCAATCACTTGACCAATGACACGTTGTATGGCGTTACTTACCGTGTATTGGAATTGCCCGACGAGCGACAGAAGGACGCCTTTGTAAGCCCCTTGGGCAAGAACTACCAAACAACCATTGCCTACGACAAGCGTT
>JBIPOY010000225.1:0-5637 GCA_044378705.1 Saprospiraceae bacterium | reverse complement strand
TCCTTACCCGTCAAATACCGAATATCGTCTGTTTCGGGTAAGGGAGTCGCTTGACGCCACTTTTCATGTACGACTTCGTCATAACCAAGGGTTTGACCCAATAAAATGGGCTGGCTTTCCAGATCAAAAGCAGCTACGTTCAACCGGTAATGTTGGAAAAGATACGGCGCTCGAAGGGCTGTGGCATTCAAGCGTGTTCGAAGCGTTTCTATGTTGGCTTTAAAGGGCCAGGGTTTAAATATTTGACTGATTTGAACAGAATCCTGTCGGATATTAGCCAAAAACATCGGTAGTAATCGTTCGGCAGACGTAGTATCGCGTTCGCTTCCCAATGCACAGGCATAAGAAATGCGCTGTAACCGATCGTTTTCAGCGTTGTACTGGTATAGAATGGTGGATGAAAAAAGTGAAAACAACAACAGCCAAAGGACAACCCACCCAAATCCATTGCCCTCCCAATGGGTGAATATATCCATAGAAATGCCGTACAAAAGGGCAAAAAAACCAACATACAAGGGGTTTAGCCCCAGGGGTATCGCGAGTATGCTCACCAACACAACGCTTCCCGCCATGGATCCAAGTCGCAGGGCCGGCTTGAGCGCTAGGCTACGCACCGTAAGAATAAGCCGATGGCCAAAGAGAAATAACCCGACCATGAGCCCAATGATCCCCGTCAGCGCTAAAAACCCTTCGGTTCCGATGCTTAATATGTTGTCAAGGTCAAACCCAATATTGCTTTTGAATATCAATTGACGTGCTACCAAGATGCACAATGGAACCCCGAGCAGCAGCAGCAAATTACTCAACAAGGCAATGCCCAGTTGAAGAAATTTGGGGAATTGGGTCAGGGGATTCTCCCGGAAACTCCGGTGAAAAAACGCCATTAAGAATACCAATAAAGTTACATGAAGCAGCCAGTCGCCTACAGAATGTCCCAGTAGAGGAGCATCGTTGAATGTTTGTCTGAAAATAGATAGGGAGCCGAATTGCGTGCCTGTCCAGTTTGTTTTTTGGTTGTAATACAGCAATCCACCGATGACCAGTAGGAGGAGTGAAGCGCCGGCGAGTACGCCAAAACGCTCGTTCAGCCATCGAGCAAACAAACTGACGAAGCTCAAAAACGTGATCACAAAAAGTAGCCACATACTCAAGGTAAGCCATAAAACCCAGCCGGATTGAATGGGGCCATCTGCGTATAACCAGCAAAGTATTTGGTTGTCAACGGTGATCGGCCAGGCTGTCGGGGTAGTAGAAATCGTTACATTTGTCGAAATATGGGCATCGGCAGGAAATGAAACGTTTGTTTCTGCTTCGGTATAGTAGGATGCATACCGGATGGGAATTAAGATGCTCCTAGTATCGCTACCCACTGAATTTACATCTGCCAAAAACCATCCCATGGGCAACTCAACCACGCTTCTACCCACACGTACTCCAAGCTGTCGAAGATCTTGTGCAGCAGGAATGGTTTTGGTATTGGAGCAAAAAAGCAAGGAATCGCCGCGGTGCATCAACACGGTATAGGATGCCCCGGGCTGTTCTATGGGTGAAATTGCCTGCTCAAACGTATTATCTGCCCATCGTGTAGCTTCTTTTTTCTGGGCTGTCAACCAAGCTGATATTTGCTCAGAGTGCTGTTGCAGCAATGTATCATTTTCATCAAGGCGCCCCGCCGACATGGCAACCGCCAGCAGAACGAACATTACCACCAAATATTGAAGCAAACGCTTTATCATATCAGGAATTCATAGGTTTTTTCAGGTATATTGGATTATCGCAAAAAAATCGGCTGCCAAACTCGAGCAAAAGTATTTATAAAGGTGGGCATATTTAAAAATATAATGACCTAATGTGTGGTCGCCTATGCCAACCCAAGTTGTAACGGCTCAGGTGGCAGGCCGCTTGGCTCCAAAAGGCTTGTTTTTCACCCTTCTGAGTTGGTTTGAATGACGGTATCCTTCTATTTTGCTTGCAAACCTGCTCATAAGGTAAAATAGGACTATTTTTTTATCTCAGTTACCACGCCCCTACTCGCTATTCAAAGTTTGAGCCAATACTTGAGTCTCTTCAATTTTTTGGCAGTTTCAAACAAAGTAATTGAAAATACTTTTAAAATCGCGTTTCTTTGCAAAGTCCAAGCACGTAAAGAAAAAGTCACAGGCCGCTTTGTCGCCTTTCGGGGAGGAAAGTCCGGACAACATAGAGCACCGCACCGCCTAACAGGCGGAGTTTCCGAAGCAGTTCGGAAGCATAGAAAGTGTCACAGAGAATTACTTCCTGCCATCGCTGAAAGGCGTGTGGCAGGTAAAGGTGAAAACGTGCGGTAAGAGCGCACGACCAAGGCAGGCAACTGTTGTGGGGGATAAACCTTGCGGGTTGAAATGCCATGTACACCTTGCCATTGTGTTGCTCGCACAGTCTCGAATCTTTCGGGAGCAAGGGGGGTAGGCAGCGCAGATTTCGTCCTAGACGAAACCAGATAAATGACAAAGACTCCGGCTTGCCGGAGGACAGAATCCGGCTTATAGGTCTGTGACTTTATTTTTTTACGACTTAGGTGGTCGCCTCTGAGACAAAAAAGTGGCCTTCTGGCCAGACAGCGCCGCAACAAAGTAGTTCATTTTTTGATTAGACACCACTCCACCTCAGGGAGTTGCTTCGTGTATGTATTAAGCCTTTTTTTCGCACAACATTTTTTTCGCACCCCGGCCTTTCCCAAATCAAAACAACTTTCCTAAAAATTTTTTTATGAAACGATCTCTTCTTTTCTTCACAGCCGTGGCTTGCCTCATGTTCTCTTTTACCTTTCTCAAAAAAAATACCCGTGTTGTGTTCTTTGGTGACAGCATCACCGAGGCCGGTGTTCAACCAGGCGGTTATATTTCGCAAATGCGTGACTCCCTTACGGCCCGAAATCTCGGGGGTCAATTCGATCTCTTCGGCGCCGGGATAGGGGGTAACAAGGTGTACGACCTTTATCTGCGTTTGGAGAGCGATGTTTTTGCGCATAAACCCAAAATTGTGGTCATCTATGTAGGGGTCAACGATGTTTGGCACAAAAAACTCTTCGGCACAGGGACGGACCCTGATAAATTTAAAAAATTCTACGATGCCTTGATTTCAAAAATGCAACAGAAGAAGATGGAGGTAGTCTTGTGTACCCCCGCTTGTATTGGAGAAAAAAAGGACGGCGGAAATCAGATGGACAAAGATTTGGATGCATTTGCACAAATCATTCGGGACTTGGCCAAAGAAAAAAATTGTACCCTCTGTGATTTTAGGAAGTCCTTCACCGACTATGAAGCAGCCCACAACGACACCAACCTCGACAGTAATATTCTGACAACGGATGGGGTTCACCTCAACGTAAAGGGCAACAAAATGGTCGCTGAAATGCTGTTAGATCGCATCGAAACCCTCGGCGGGAAATAATTTACGCCAAATGCACAGCCAAGCGTTGTTCCCTTCCCGATCAAGATCGGAAAGGGAACAACGCTTGATATGGGGTATAAAATCAGTGTGTGACCGTCAGTTTTCTGACATCCCGTTTGCCGGAGTCGCTCAGTACCCCCACGAAAAACAACCCGGTAGCAAATTCACGCAGATCCAGAACCATAGCATCCTGTCCGGGAGGTATTTCTTTTGATAAAATCAACCGTCCTGTGGTTTCCCATACGCGCAGTATTCCATGGGTTGAAGTCCGATTGTTCAACTGTACAGTGGTTGTCTCGGATGCTGGGTTGGGCACCAAGGTAAAGGTGTCACTGTCCACATGGTGAACACCGGAGGTACAGTCAAAAAGCGGATTGTATTCCACAAGGTTTGCGTAAGAATGGATACATCCTGTGGTCAGGTCGGTTAGTTCCAGCCCATACACACCAGTGCCTGTGGTACAATACCACAACCCTGTTTCTACGGGAATGGGGTTTGCTCCTGAGTACCATTGCAGGGCGTATTGTGCTGGTAGGGTACTAGAGTCATAAAGGAAAAGGGCGTTGTTGTAATTATACCACACCGGATTGGCGGGGAGGGGAAAAAACTCGATGAAGGTGGAGTCTGAAGTCGCCACACAGCCATTCGACGTGGTTATTTTTGCTTGATAGTAACCACTTTGCGTAGGAGAGTACACCGTATCGGGTTGCGCCTTGGATGGTGCTACCATTGCGTAACCACTGATTGTTAGTGCCATACGATGATTGCAACACGAGACCTGACGTGCCGGCACAGGCACTGGCGCCATTGGGTGCGTTCAGCAGCGGGGCTTCAGGTTGTGGAAATACCCTGACAGTATCGAAGGAGAAAACTTCTTCTATGGGGTGCAAGATGTTCAGAAAGACGGTTAGTCCGCCGCCGATATGACGCTTGAGTTCAAGGGCCGACAGCCCAGTCTTGGCCTGGTTGATCAAGTAGATCGCCAGGAACCAGCGCGTCAACGGCAGCTTGGTGTTGCCGAAGAGTGTTCCCGCAGTCAGCGATGTCTGGCGGCGGCAGGTGTGGCACTGTTACAGGCTGCGGCCTTCGCCGACGACGATGCAATGCGTACGCCCTTCGCAGCGCGGTCAGGCGAATCCTTCGGGCCAGCGTGCGCTGCGCACCGCCTCCGCGCCTCCCGCTTCCGTACCAAAGCACTGAAGAAGCTCGGGCATCGACATGCATCGTTGGAACTGGATTGGGTTGTAGGCCATGGCTTGCGCTCCTTGGTGGGACGTATCCAGCTTACGGCCTAGGTAGCTCACCAAGTGAGCCAGGCTTAGCTTCGTTTCGAATCAGGTTACGATAAATTGAGTTATCTACTGAGCAGATTTGAGAGTAGCAATTGCTCACTTTGAGCAGCGCGCTTGGCAAGTCTGCGCCGGAAGTTTGGGCCCAATTGACAATTTTTTAGCACCTCTGCTAAGCGCTGAATAACTGCGGGCCGGTTTATATCAGCCAGAAGCACCGGCTCTATACAAAAATCTAGAAGTCCATCCTGCGCAAGCAACACAGTCCGCTTGTCAAGCCTCGTGCGGAGATCGACTTCTTTTGATGCGCGTTCGGCATTGTGATAAGTGCCAGTGACCACCACAGCTGGCACACCCATTGCCCAACTACTCACTGCCACATGATAGGTATCGGTTACAACAAACTTTGAGTTGCGAATCGCATCCAGCAGAGGAGCCAAGACCCCTCGGATAAATGGATTGGAATGAAATTCAAGCGTGTGCCACGGCCATTTCTCGCGATGCATGAAAGGAAAACTCAATTGATCCCCCCAAGGCAACCAGTGGCATGATGTCCCCAAGGCCTCAGTAAGCCCGGCTACAAATGCGATGAGATGCTCCTCGCAATGTTGGGCACGTGCAAAAAACACCAATGCACGGTCAACCATTGGCGTGGATTCAATGCCGGATAAAATGAACTCCTCTACAGCTGGAATAGAGAGTAACTGGACGGGGTCAATACCGCAGGACTCATTGGCCCGCCACCGATAATTTGAAACCATGGCCGAAGAGACCGCGTCCCGCATTTGTATATGAGATACCAATTCAAGAAAGCGAGCCAGCGCCGGGTCATAGTCTGTTGCGGCGTAGTCGGAAGTAGAATTGAACAAAAACGATGTCCCATAACTAATGGCACTTTCAAACGTCGCATTTTTAC
>JBIPOY010000224.1:0-5661 GCA_044378705.1 Saprospiraceae bacterium | reverse complement strand
GTTGGTGCGATACAGAGATCTTCCGGTCTTGGTAGTGCACACCCCTTTGTGGGCCTGCAGGGGAGATTTCCCGATGGCGGCGATGGCAGTTGTAAAGGCCGACTGGGCTTTTGACAAATGGGAACAATTACTACAAAAAAAACGTAAAAGAAACGGATTAAACAGTTCACTGTTCCAATTGGATATCCCGATTGGTCCGGGCTTACGGTATCAGTTGGGCAACTTCGATCAGCCCATCCGCGCTGCAGTGGATGTGCAAGTTGGCTTGGATATGACGGTGTTCCCAGGATTAAGCGTTCAAGGGTTGTTGGCGTTACCTGTTTACAATAACTTGGACGACAAAAACAAAATTCGTGTGGAGCGTTTGGCATTGGTGTATGACCGTATGTTTACGGACCGCTCTTCGGTTCAGTTGTCCGGGGGATTTTTCACCTTGAACCGCGCCGGCGTACATACTGTCGGTCGAAAATGGTTTGGAGACGAGCGTTTTTCGTTGCGTTTGGAGGCTGGTATTACCGGATTCTCCAATATTGGAGGGCCCGTACGCTTCAAAGAACAACAGCTAGGGTTGTTCCCGGTTTATTTATTGGGTGCTGAATATTGGTGGCGTCGGTATAGTTTGTGCGTCAGGGTGACAGGTGGTCGTTTCGTATTTCAAGACGAAGGGCTGTCAATGGAGGTTTTTCGACAAATGGGAGAGCAAAGAATGGGCTTTTTTGTTTCAAGAACTACTACCGGTAGCAATATGGGATTCAATTTTTCCGTACCTTTGTTCCCGAGCACGTATATAAAAAAAGGAAATGTACGTTTGCGTGTGGCTGATCAGTTTCCTTTTGTGTACCGATTTAGGGGGAATGAGCGAGACGCGCGTCGCTATGTGGTAGGAAATGGTTTGGTGGATCAGATGTATGGTTTTTACCCTTCTTATGGAGTTTCAGAGATGTGGCAGGCCTCAAGCCGATGATAGGGATACATCTTATTGTGAACAAAATTTAATAATCACTTTTATCAATCACTTCAAAATAAAAATGTTATGCTAAAGAAACTATCAGCCTTTGTGACGACCGTGGCATTGTTCGTCCTTTGGGGATGCCACAAGGATGTGGGTGTCTTGATTTTCGACAAGCCACCTCTAGAGCCCGGAACACAACAAATTATTATCACCACAGAGCGGTTTAACGGCCAGCCTGTATCCGGTTATGATTTGTCTGTGACAGGTGTAGTAAGTGCTGCTGCCACCCTTAATTCTCAGGTGTTTGTACTAGACAATGTCAAGACGGGGCAGTACACGATACGGGTATCAAAGAGTGGGTTTATAGGCACCACCAAGGTCATTGATGTGGTGGTTCCAACGGATCCAACCATAGATTTTCGTTACCGGGTGAACGTGCAGTTGACAGAGTCCAATACTCCAACGGTAATTGACAATGCCACAGGTGGCGTAATCGTGGTGCCTCCCACCAACACGGGTGGTTCCGGTATTGGTAGTAACCCAATTACCGTGACCATTCCTCCCGGAGCTATCCCCGGCGGTGGAAATACCAGCATTTCCATTACCCCTGTACCGATTGAGCCGGGTTCCGTTCCACCGGTAGGTCCCGATGGTGGTACCGGAGGGTTTGTACTTGTGTGCGAGCCCGAAGGTTTGGTGTTTACACAACCCATCACGGTCAACATTCCTTTGGATATTCCTCTTGCGCTTGCCCAGACCATAGATTATACCATGGTGTACAAGACAGGTAATGCAGCCACCGGTGATTTGCAGTTTTCCACAAATCCGGCTGACGAAATTGTGATGACGGTTTCTCCCGATGGTAAAACAGGAACTGTTGCTATACCGCACTTTTCTGCTTGGCAGCAAGTGGGTGGCTACACTTTAGAAATTGAAGATGGAATGACGGAATTCCAGCAGATAGACGCTTCTTTGGAGTGCGGGTTGGGTGTTGCAGGCACATATTCACTTACAGGCGTGTACGAATCCCCATACAGTGATTTGTTTAACATACCTCAGTCTGAACTGACATTCACAATTGCTGAAACGTACAGTTTTGATGCAGTTGAGGGGTATCAACGTCTCGTTTCTGCCCGTCATGGAACAAAGACATATCGTTTGTATGACATCAATACAAACGCTTTGTTGAGTGAATTTACGGTGCCATCGGCTCCGATTGAAATCATCAATGACCTGACCTATTGCCACAATTCCGGTGGAGGTTAGTCGCTTGTGCTTTGATCGTGTTGTCAACATTCGTTAACCAATAAAATTAAAACACAATGAAAAAAATATATAATTTGTTGTTTTTTCTAGCTTTTTCCGGCGCAATACAGGCCCAAGAAGAAGGGAAAGTGGCTCCTACCGTGGTAACGCCCGCGGTAGAAAAGAGTAATGTATTCAAGCTTTACAGTGTCGGGCTTGGTTTTGGATACTACAAACCGGGATTTAATTATTGGAATGACCGCACGCCTTACTCTTTTTCGGGTGGTGTACTCCCCAGTCTGCAACTTGACGTTGATCTGATTGCCAATGTACGCGCTAGGTTATCGGGCGGTTATTACAACAGTATTGCCAAATTGACGAGGATTCCAACGTGGGGAGAAGAGCGCGTAACCCAAACCCTAACGCCTTTGTCGTTGAGTGCTTATTATTACCTTCCCGGTTCTATTGTGACCCTTTATGGCGGCGGCGGCGCGGACCTGATGCTGGTTAAGTCTGTTTATCAATCGCCTGAACCGAATAGTAAACAAACCGGAAACGGTACTACCACAACAGGCCACTTTTTACTAGGTCTGGAAACGGCAGTTGATCGTTTGATAATAGGTCTGGAAACCCGTTATTATGTTGGTAATTACACACAAACACTGCAGGTTTCTCGTGAATTAGAGCCATTTAAGGAAGACATCCAAATCAATGGCTGGTATGTAGGGCTTAATTTCAAGTATGCCTTGGCACCGTCTGACAACCTTAACGGTAGATAGTGTTTTTTATCTGTACAGTTTTTTTCTGAATAGGGCCGTCTATTGGTTAGACGGCCCTATTTTTTTAACGGTTTGTCGGATAAAACTTCTAGCATTTCGTTGATACATCAAAATTTACCACCCTTATTTCCCGGCGGATATATTGAATAGCAGCGCGGGCCCATTGTTTTGAGCCACCAGCATCATTTTCTTTCCCTTTGGCATCTCCAGGATAAACGCATCCCGTGCATCACCTGTTACTCCGATGCGCAGGGGTGATCGCTCGAATGTACCATTGCCAGTACCCGGAAACACAAAGCCGTCTGAAGCGTCCATGGCGTAGGTTTCGATTTCTATGCCCCGATCATTGCCCAGTATGATAAGATCCGGGATGCCATCCAATGAAACATCGGTGACCAATATTTTTTCGGTGGGAGAAAACTGCGCGTAGTCCGGCAATTTTTCAGGGGCAAACTTTCCGCCATTGTTTTTAAACCACTGCGTTTCAAGTGTACTGGCGGCCAGTACATACCCATCCAATAAGTCTTTTTTTGAAAAAATATCGGTTATAACAGCGTTTGCGTAGGGCGTGTTTCTGGGGAATGATTTTTTAATGGAGGGTATTTGTGACGCAAGGAGGTCTCTTTGAACAACAGGTCGGTAAGCGTTATCTTCAGCCAAGGTCAGTATTGGATCTAAACTACCGTTGTGATCAAAATCATTGGCAAATAGCCTCATTGGCGCACCTTCAGAAGCGTGATAACGGGCGTTAAGTCCCATGTTACCCGCTATAATATCCAAATCTCCATCGCCATCCATATCAGCCAACGTTACACACCGCCACAACCCTGAATAATTATCCAGGGAAAAATCTGTCGTTCTGTTCTTCCATTGGCCACCCATCTCTTGAAAAACAGTTATTGTCATCCAATCACCCACTACGATCATCTCAACTTTGCCATCGCTGTTCAGATCACCAAACTGAATGTCGGTTACCATGCCTATTTTTTGAAACTCAGGCGCAATCGTTGCTGTAATATTTTTAAAAACAGTTCCTGATTTTTTTAAAATCATACTTTCACTTACCGAAGGAAAGCGGCCCGGGACACCACGACCGCCCACTATAATTTCTGCTTTGCCATCGTTGTCTACATCACAAATGCCGACGCAACTGCCAGAAAACGACTCTATCGGCAATGTATGGGTGGCGGAAGTAAAGTTGGCGTGTCCATCGTTGAGATAGAGTCTGTCCTGATAATTACCGGATGCTTCGGCGAATTCATTGCCTCCACTGACAACATACACATCAAGGTCGTTATCGTCGTCTACATCCCAAAAGGCACAGGCCGTATCTTCAAATTTTGCGTCCAAATCAAAGGCTTGTTGCGCCAGCACAGCAAATTGGCCTGCCGCCGTCTGTATAAAAATTGTTCCTGCTTGCTCGGCTGCTCCCCCGATGAAGACATCCTGCAAACCATCGCCATTGAGGTCTCCTACCGCCAAACATGGACCTGTTTGCGAAAGTCTGTAGGGAAGTAGTTTTTCGTGGTCAAAATCTTCGAAGGTATTTTCGCGGTGGGTAAAAACAAGGCCTAGTTGTTGTCCTATCGCGTCAAAATTTATTTTTCTTGATATTTTATTTCTTGGACATTTACCCGGAGTGGCCTCTTTAAATTTCAATACAATGCGTTGATTCACAGGGATATCATATAGGATTTGATGTTTGTTTTCTGCCCAATCAATTTCTATGCGGTCAATTTTTTTGATGGCTCCCATTCCCACTTGAAAGATGGGCTCCACGGAGGAATAAAAACCCCGCACGTTTGTCATTTCCTGAGAAAAAATAAGTTTTTCAGCACCGTCAGACTCTGTTGTTTTGCCGTACAGGCGCACTTTTGCCCCGATACCGAATGGGTTTTGAGGGGTACCCATACAGGTGATTTGAAGCCAGTTGTTTGGGTTGAATCCAACGGCCTTGTTTTCATAGATGGAGGGGGCAGCTTGTAAGTTGTTGGTAATCAAATCTAAATCGCCGTCATTGTCTAAGTCACTGTACGCAGCGCCATTGGAAAATCCTTTTTGCCCAAAGCCCCAATCATCCGATACATCTTGGAATTGTAAGGTTCCTGTATTGTGAAAGACAGCATTGTGGACCGGCTCGGAGGGCATTTTGTTGGCAAAAACATTGAAATCAGGGAATCTATTTTTATTGATACCACCTGTATTGTTGATGCTATCGGCGGTAAATACAAAAAAATCGAGGTCATTCAAATCATGTTGAATCCCATTGGATACAAAAATATCACACCATCCATCGTTGTCAAAATCTGCGAGCAGGGGCGCCCAACTCCAATCGGTTGCAAATGTATTCGACAGGCATCCAATTTCATGGAAACCTTGATTTCCATTGCTCAGTTGCAAAACATTGCGCATTACTTGCCGTCCATACCCCTTTGCTTGCATTTGTTTGTCACGTGTAAGTTGCATGGTATTCATGAGTCGTTGTCTGCGCGTCAAAGGCAATGCCAACATGTCAACCGTGAAGACATCCTGATGGCCATCCTTGTTAAGGTCGGCTACATCCACCCCCATGGTATGGTTGGAGGTATGACGGAAATACTGGTCTGCTTGATCCGTAAACGTACCGTTGTGGTTGTTTATGAACAAAAAATCAGGCATGACAAAATCATTGCCTACAAAAATATC
>JBIPOY010000020.1:0-16573 GCA_044378705.1 Saprospiraceae bacterium | reverse complement strand
CCAACCATGAAAAAGTATATTTATCTGAATATTTTAGCAGAGGGTCAAGCCGAGAGGGAATTTGCCCAAAATACGTTAGGGGTATATTTCGAGCCTTTCGGAATAGTCGTAGATAGTCGTTGTGTATTAACAAGTAGGAAGAAACACAAGAAAGGAGGGCTCGGGAATTACCTCCAAGCAAAAAATGATCTTATCAGGTGGATTTCTGAAGAAAAGGGACGGCTTCCATTTTTTACTACAATGTTTGACTTATATGCACTCCCAGATGATTTTCCTAAATTTGAAGAGTCCTTGAAAATACTCGACCCATATAAAAGAGTCGAGTTTTTAGAAAGCGCGATATCAGAAGACATCGGCTATCACAAATTCATACCATATATTCAATTGCATGAATTTGAAGCACTGTTATTGGCCAACCCAGAAATACTATTAATAGAGTATGTAGATGCAAAGAAGCAGATTGAAAAACTAAAGGAAATAGTTGCTAGCTATGAAAACAATCCAGAAAAAGTTAACACTGGCAATACAACTGCTCCATCGAAAAGAATAATCTCATTAATACCTGAATATGAAGGAAATAAGGTGAGCGTTGGTTCAGTTCTTGCGGGAATAGAAGGTATAGAAGTGCAAAAAGAGCGTTGTAAACATTTTGCCGATTGGATTAATAAAATACAAAATATAACCAAATAAAGTGTGTAACACCGGATGTGCGAAAATGCTTCCTAACCGTTGCAATTCGCACATCCAAAAGTTATCGCGGGCCGTTCGCAAGGTCAATTGGGTAGTCAATTTTTGTTGGAAAGCTTGGTTTATTCTGACTTGTGTTCTCAACGGGTACACCACACGAAAAGAATTTTTATGGTAACTGGTTAGCGTGGTCGCGTCTGAGACAAAATAGTGGGCCTTTTTGGGCCAGACAGCGTGCCACCTAACCAAGCGGCCTCAAAAATCATGTTACATCCAGTCCCAAAAATCAAAAATCAAAAAAAAGTTGTCCCAAAAACCGAAAATGGGACACATTTTTTGGCCAATTCCGATATTTACCGAATAATGAGCACATACTTTGTTGCTACAAAAATCAGGCAATACAGCAGATATCTACCAATAGTATTGCTGACGTTGTTGGGTGTCCTAACCATCAATGTCATGAAGATGTAAGACTTGAAAAACCTAGTGCCGCGTCCAGTCAATGGCCCATGAATTGGGGAGGCGATTTTTTTCCTTCATCAAGGCGTGAGGAGGGCTCAATACGGGATATTGTAACCGACGAACCACGCAGAGGAAGTGAAAAGTGGACAAACACATCCATGGGCCATTGACTGGACACGGCACTAGGCACTCGCTAATCTCCCTTTCTAACACGTAATGTCTCGGCCAGCACTTATGCTGTGCCGGGACCTTTTTTTTGATGGTATGCTTGAATCGGAAGTAGTTGTTGTGTTTGTTAATAACAACAGTGGAGCGCGAAATATTGCTGGTCAGTTACGCCCATTTACACCAAAAAAAACCGGTCACATCCCCTCAAAAAACTCGAAAAGACGAGTTCCGAAAATCTGATGGCCTATATTTGTGACTCCGTTTGACTAGATGAACAGACACGATTCATTCAACACACTTGGCAACCATGAAAGACACTGAAGATTTTTTTCGAAAATCATCTGATGTAACATCCCCCAATTTTCGGATCCTTGATGAAGCGGAAGCATGCGCTGCTGTGCTGATGGCTTGTCGCCAAGCAGATGAAATAAATGGGCCGGGCGGAAATAAATAAGGCTGGTTCGGCAGCAAGTGGAAAATTTGGCAGAAAATATAATTCGAGCGGGGCATTCGCCCCCAAACAATTCTGCATTGAGTTTGGCGGATACCTAAATATAGGTAAAGCAGCAACTCCCTTTTGCCCTGATAATAGCAAAAACCGCTGCCAGTTCCAGCGGTTTTTGTATTTTTAAGTCAAATTTTTTCTTATGAAATTCGCAGACGTTAAAAATGACATTGCTTTTCGCAAAATCTTCGGCAACGAGAACAAGAAAGAAGTGCTGATTTCTTTTTTGAACGCTATTCTTGACGTTGAAGAAAAGCATAAAATCATTGATGTAACCATTTTGAACCCTTACCAGTTGCCAAAATTCCGAGACGGAAAGGCGACGATAATTGACGTGAAGGCGAGAGACCAAAGAGGAAGGGAGTTCATCGTGGAGATGCAAGTCGCAGATGCTTTGGGGTTTAGCAAGCGAGTGTTGTACTATACTTCGCAAGGATATGTCAGCCAGATTGACAGGGGCGAATTTTACGACAAACTAAACCCGACCATTTTCGTCGGCATTTTGGACTTTGAAATATCCAAAAACCCAAAGTATGTCAGCCGCCACCGAATACTTGATGTCGAAACGGGCGAAAGAATTATGGAAGATATGGAGTTCAATTTTATCGAACTTCCAAAATTCAAGTTGGAAGGAAAAGACTTGAAAACCCTCGTCGAGAAGTGGGTGTATTTCATCAAGGAAGCAGAAAACCTCGAAGTTATACCGGACGAAATTGATGATGCCGGATTGAGGAGTGCATTTGAACAAGCAAATATTCAAACATGGTCACAGGAAGAAATTGATGCTTACGATTACGCCGGGTTGAGAGAAACCGAGGATAGGCTAAGGCTCGCCAAAGTAAAGAAGGAGAGGGAGCGAGAAATAGCAAAGACGATGAAAGAGAGAGGAATGGATATAAATATTATATCAGAAATAACCGGACTAACGACAGATGAAATAGAAGAAATATAAAATGCCACGAACAAAAAGGTTCAGGATGACAGCGGTTTTTTTGGTGTTTTGGTATTGCGGTTTTTTTGGGCTGATTTTTCACTGAAAACAACGCGTTTTTTCAGTGAAGGAGAAGAAATTGCTCAAATTGAGACAGAGTGCCGAAATTGGGACAACTTTTATTAGAGTAATTAATGCTGGCAGAAGACATTTGGCCTTCGAAAAGTTAGATGCTTAAAGCAATTTGACTGGACACAGCACTAGGCACTCGCTAATCTCCCTTTTTAACACGTAATGTCTCGGCCAGCACTTATGCTGTGCCGGGACCTTTTTTTTGATGGTATGCTTGAATCGGAAGTAGTTGTGTTTGTCAATAACAACAGTGGAGCGCGAAATATTGCTGGTCAGTTACGCCCATTTACACCAAAAAAAACCGGTCACATCCCCTCAAAAAACTCGAAAAGACGAGTTCCGAAAATCTGATGGCCTATATTTGTGACTCCGTTTGACTAGATGAACAGACACGATTCATTCAACACACTTGGCAACCATGAAAGACACTGAAGATTTTTTTCGAAAATCATCTGATGTAACATCCCCCAATTTTCGGATCCTTGAAGAAGCGGAAGCATGCGCTGCTGTGCTGATGGCTTGTCGCCAAGCAGATGAAATCAATGGGCCGGGCGGAAACGCTGCCTTTTTGGCAACATTAAAAAGTCGAAATATTTTCATCGGCTGCGATGCTCAGTCGCTCGTTGAAAGTGCCGCGCGTTATTTTGAACAAGCCGGCAGTTCGGCATCGCTGATTGATGCGGCCATCGGTGCTATCAGAGAGCAGACCCGGCTTCCGCTTTTTTATCACTGCCTCGATGTGATGTTGGCCGATGGGGTGGTGACGCCGAGAGAAGACAAGGTGTTTCGGTATTTAAAATCAAAGTTTAAAGTGGACGATGATACTGCGTTTCAAGCGTTGGAGGTGCTGGTTGTGAAGAACCAGTTGTGAGGCCGGTGAGAGATGGGTTTAAGTGGTTTAGCGTATGTTTGGGATTTTTGGGAGGATGCCGCCATCATGCGCGTATTAAACAGCTCTTCAGACTGTTTTTCTCATTTCCGAAGGTGTCATATTGTATCGTTTTTTAAATATCAAAGAGAAGTGGGAATGTTCTTTAATACCTACTCGGTAGGCGATTTCCTGCGTACTCAATGCTGGGTGGTTTTTCAGTAGTTCCACGGATTTTTCAAGTCGGTAGTTTCGCAGGATTTCCATCACACTCTGGTCAGAAATTTTAGTGAATTTTCTGTATAGTTGTGCACGACTGATACCAAGGATGTTACAAAGGCGTGTTGTGTCAAACTGGTCTGATGCATAATTTTCTTCAATAGCGTTTAATACAGCTTGCATAAAGGCATCGGTGTAGGAAACGCTGGTTGCGCTGAAATTTTCCGGCAAAGCACTTGCCTGTGACAGGTCAAATTGGCTATTTCCCATGGGAGCATATCGCTCCTTCCAACGTTGTTGTAATGCATACAGATTTTGTAGCGTATGAAGGAGCACTTGATCGTTGAATGGTTTTCCGAGATAGGCATCGGCGCCCTGTTGTTGTCCGATGATACGGTCGTTCACCTCATTTTTTGCGCTCAGCATCACCACCGGTATATGGCTGGTCATTTGGTGTGTTTTGATCTGGTGTGTCATTTCAAGGCCGTCCATGATTGGCATTATGATATCTGTCAGAATGAGATCCGGAATTTCCGAGATGGCAACTTTAAAACCTTCTGCCCCATTACGAGCAATGATCAGTCTAAAATTCGTTTGAAGGCAAATTTGCAAATAGGATAAAATGGCGGGGTTATCTTCCACCACCATCAAGAGGGGTAATTCATGGTTTTGTGGTAATTCTTGCGATATTTCTTCAGATTCTTGCGGCCTAATGTGGTTAGACGCATCTATAGGTGTAATCAACGATGGCGTTTGTATGGGCAAGGTGATGGTGAATGTTGTTCCTTGAGAAACAGTACTTGTAACTGCAATACCGCCCTGCATCAGATCCACCAAGTCTTTGACAAAAGACAGGCCAAGGCCAAAACTATGAGCCTGTTTTGAACCGGTATCCGCTTGGTAATATTTATCGAAGATACGCGGCAGGTCATATTCTGAGATACCCGTACCGGTGTCAGTTATTTCCAAGGCAAGTGTTTGAGGCTCTATTAGGTCAACAAGGACGCTGATGCTTCCGCCGGATGGTGTAAATCTGATGGCATTTGAAATTAGGTTATTCATGATATACTTTGTTCTCGTGGTATCTAAGTCTACCATCAGTGCTTCGAGTGGACTTTTCCATTTCAAGATAATATTATTGGTATCTGTAATGGGTTTGTAAGCTTCCAGAAAATGCCTGACAAATGGAATAACATCGATTTTTTCATAGTGCAGTTTGATAGAGTTGTCTTGGATTTTAGTTACATCCATCATTTCATCTATCAGGGTCAGCATATTATTGCCTTCACGGCGGATGGCATCGTGGTACAACAGCGGTTTAGAAGTGGCATCGCTATTATTGATCAATTCGTTGATACCAAGGATAATCGTCAGCGGTGATTTAAATTCGTGTGCGATGTAGGCGAAGAATCTATTTTTGAAGCTGTCTATTTTTTTCAGGCGCGATAGTTCCTGTATGTTCATTTCATTTTCGTGCTGCCGTATTAAGCGTTTTCTGTCTAATTGGTACAAGGTGTATAGGGTCAGTATCAGCAGCAATAAATAGGCGGCGTATGCCCAGTTGCTCCGAAACCATGGCGGGCTTACATGAATAAATGCCCTTGTAACTGCGGCTTCGTTCCAATTGGATTCAGTATTGGAACCTTGGATTTCGAGGGTATATTGGCCGGGTTGCAAACCGACCAGTTCGATGACGTGTAAATTTCCGAGTTCAACCCAGTTTTTGGTAATTCCCAATATACGATATCTGTATAGCAGGTCCGAAGGGTTTTGGGATGCAGGGGCGGAGAAGCCGATGGTCAGGGCATTCTCAAGATGAGACAGATAGAGTACAGGTTCATTGTTCGGCGTAAAGAGCGTGATTCGTTTTTCGGAATGCTTGTCCAGTGCCGAGTTGACTTTTATGTTCGTAAAACATACCTGATAGTCTTGGTTTTTTGGTTGTTCTAGTAGTCGAGGGTTGGCTGTAATTATCCCATTCGAGCTTCCAAAAACCATCAAATTGTTATTAATTTTACCGTAAGCCGAGGCATTAAAATTTAAGTCAAAAGCATTAAACTTGAAAAGGGTGTTGCTGCCTGGCTTAAAGCAAAAAATTCCTTGGTTGGTACTCAACCAAAGGTTGTTATTGTCATCAGGGACGATGCCGAGAATCATTAGGTTTGCTTTGCTGGGATTAACCTCCACGTAATGCACCGATTCCCGGGCGATATTAAATTGGGCCAAACCACTTCCCAAGGTTCCCAGCCACAAGATCTGTTGATCTGCTGGATCCGGATAAATGCAGAAAATTCCGTTGCTGCGAAACAGGGGGCTTTTTTGTGTATCATTGTAATAGGCCTTAAAATCAGGCTGGAGCCCTTGTTGACTGATTTTAATCAAACCGGCATCGTTTCCAATCCAAATATTTCCGAGGTGGTCTAAAACCATACATCTTATATTGAAAAGACTTGGTGGTGATTTGGCGGGCAATTGCGACTGGATATTCCAGACAGCGGACGCTCCTGTTTGAGGGTTGTACCGAATGATGTCACCCTGATACCCTGCTACCCAGATACATCCTGATTGATCTTTTATTAGGTATAAAGGAGCTTCTGTGTAGTGTTGAATGGCAGTTGTCAACCGCTGCGTTTTTCGGGTTGTCAGATCATACCGGGCGAATAGGAGTTTTTGACCTTTTTGATTGATGACAAGGTAAATAGCATTTTCCTCCGGAACACTCAATACGGACTGCACCGTTTCACCTTTTAGAAGGGTGTGGAGCCATGGAGTGGCACTGGATTGGTGGGTTGGCAGGTCCAGTAATCTATCTGACTGGTATAATCCTGGCCAGACTTTTCCGTCAGGCAGAACCGTTAGATTGTACACATTGACGTCTTGGAAAACAGATTGGATGATTTTGGAGGCGGGCGAAATGATTCGAATGCCATCTCCGGTTGTACCAACCCAAATATTGCCGTTTCGATCCAACATCCTGGCAAAGGAAGTAGTTTGGTCGAGATTCAGGCATGTTGACAATTGCGTGGAACCGTCCTCTTTGGCTGTTCCTCCTACCTTGTTTATCTCGTAAACTTTTGTGTCAGAAAAACGGAGCAGGATAGTTTTTTCGTCAAATGCTCTGAAATATTCATTTTGATGGTCTATCGCCATTGGATTACTGAAGTCTACATTGGCAGGGATGAAGACACCTCCAGTATGCGTTGCGTTTTCGAGAAGAAACGACTGACCTGTTAGTATGGAGGTAATTGCTGTTTTTGCAACGGGTTGAATAGACTTGTTGAGCAGGTTTATATTGTAAAACAGTCCTTTTGCATTTGCGATTATGGCGGTAGAATCACTCGTTTGAAAAAGCAAGCGTAAATTTCCTTGCCAATCAGCGGGCAGCGGAACAACATTTATTCGGAGCCGGTAGGGTGTTTTCAGGTTGTTCCGGATGCTGTTTTTGAGGGAGGCGTCCGTTTCGATTGCGTATATTTTTGTGCCTTCCGGAGTTTCCTGTGAAAACCAGATTTTCCCGTTGCCATCAACCAAAACCTTCCTTGTTTTAAGGTCTGCAACCTCTTTTGTCAGGGCATTCAGGTGTACCACACGGTCGGTATAAGGATCCATGACGGCCAATCCGTTTTCAGTACCCATCCACAGCAGGCCGGTTTTGTCTTCTGCAAAACCAAACACCAAGTTGGCGTGAAGCGACCATTGATCGAGATTATTGGGGAGATATGCTCGGCATTCGTATCCGTCGTAGCGATTAAGCCCAAAAGCTGTACCGATCCAAACAAAACCTCGGCTGTCTTGAAAAAGGCTGGAAATGTATCCCTGAGAGAGCCCGTCTTTTACGTTTAGAGTCCTGAACTGAAGGGGTTGGGCGAAGGAATAAACAAAGGAGTAGGCATAAAGAAAGGCGACCAATATGGGTTTGAGCATAGCTGAGGGCTAATTGTAAAAGCAAATATAGGGGCACGAAACGTAATTTCTTTGCAATTGAAAAATCATTTAGGTTCACAAGTACACCGAATGAGACAATTTTATAAGTGATTGAGACAGGTATATAAGGTATGCCAATCTAGGTAGAGCACCTTTGCTTTTCAAAAACGCATTGGTTGGAGTTATCGCCAACACAAAGAGGTTGTGAATGAAGAGTGATTGCAATCAATCAAATCGTCAAAAACACTTTGAGCACAGTCTAGAAAAATGAGACTGCAGTACCTATTTAGTACTTTTTATAGATCGGTCTTTTATCATGTTTGGAATAGGAATCACATCACGGCAATTGTCTTTTCGGTGTAGGATGGTATTAATGTTATGCCTTCTACCGGGCATGGTGGGTGCTCAAAAGATGCTAGAGCTGTCGGTTGCAAATGGTCTTTCTAATAGTTTCGTAACCGCTATTACGCAGGACTCAATGGGGTATATTTGGGCGGGCACCCTGAATGGTTTGAACCGGTACGACGGTCATGCAATAGATGTATTCAGCACCAGAAACAACGATTCCCAGTCCCTGGCTAATAATTTTGTGAACAACCTGGTTACAGACAATCTCGGTAGGATGTGGGTTATTACCAAAAAGAGTATCCAGGTGTACCAGCCACTTACCGGTAAATACCAGACACCATCAGGGATTTCAGCAATAGGGGATGTTACACTCGATGCTTCTGTAATTGTCAATGGAGATCAAATGGTTGTTGTTGCGGGTAATACCATTTACTTTTTCAAGGTCAAATCATCCTCCAATGAAGCTGTATCGGTCGAGTTATTCCGGCGGGTTGTTTATGATCCGTTCTTATTGGGTGGACGACCTACTTCTATGATGCGCAGGGGCGATGCTTTGTGGCTAGTCTGTGGTAAAGGAGTTTTTGAGTTGGATAAGCAAGACCGGATCAAGAGAATATGTCCTGAAATTCAAGGCGATGTTTACCTGATTTGGGAGGATACGTTGCACCGACAAGTTTGTTTTCAAACACAATCAGACGTTTTCTTTGTAGATGAACAAATGAGAACAACTTCATTCCGGGTGCAAGGGAGTGATTTCAGCATCGGATTGCTCGGCAAAAGGTTTCAAAATGGGTATTTATTGTGCATCGATAAAAAGATATTTCAGTGGGATGGCATTTCTTTGAAAGATACGGGTATTGAGGTTGGTTATAAAATCACGGCGTCTTTTGTGGACGCTCAGGGAAATATTTGGTTGGGCTTGGACGCCCAGGGTTTGGTGTGTGTGCAAAATCGATCTAAAAAATTCTTAGAAAAAATTTCGGGAAATTTTGAGGCAGGGCATCCGCTACTCAAGGATGCTGATGGTTCAACCTGGCTTTTAGTTGGAAATAGCGCGGAGCGAATCAAGGCCAGCTATGTCAAGTACCAAAAAAACGGATCCGGTGCCTGGGTTGAACAACGTGGGCAAGTTCTTGGTTATTCCCATTTAGAGCAGGATAATAATGGCGTGAAATGGGGGGTCAATGCGCAGGGAGGATTGGATCGTATCGAAAAAGGTCAAAAGCCGCAACCTATAAAAATCGCGGGAGTCAAACCGCTCCAAGATATTTTTGGCGTCCGATGTCTCCCGGAAGGTCGGCTTTTCCTGTTGTCAAAAGACGGGTCAACCACCTACTTTTACAATCCTGCCAATGGTGCATTGATCACCATATCGAACAAGGATATAGGCGGTTTGGAGAATCAATCGATCAGTGTAATTGGTAAGCCCAATGCTGTTTCTGAATGGGTTTGGGTAACGGCTGTGAACACAGTTTTTGGCCTGAAACCAGATTGGGAACACCTGACTTATACCACTAAAAAACTGGAACTTTCTACCATGAGTATCGTTGGAAATCAGGATCTCCGGTTGATTTTTGCGCAAGCTGATTTTCAAAATCCTGATTGGATGTGGATTGGCACTTGGGGAGGGCTGTTGAAATACAATCTGACCTCCAATAGGGTAGAGCGTGTCCAGACGTATCACATATCTACTACGGAGGCAATTTTTTGTATGGCACAATCAGAGCCCAATATCCTGCTTCTGGGTGCCCAGCATGGTCTGATTCGCTTTGATATTGCCCATGGAGAAAGTCAACTTTTTACCATAGACGATGGATTGCCAGCCAATGAATTTAATCGCAATACGGTTACTGTTTTAGAGGATGGCAAAATTACGATGGGTACAGTAAACGGGTATGTTTCATTTAACCCCAAAGACCTGCAAAATAAGGTCAAATTAGAGCGCATGGTTATTTCATCGGTCCGACTAGGAGAGCAGGTGCTTGACATGCAGATCAATGGTTCTTTTTTCAATATTGGCAATTTATCATACCAAAATTCCAACCTAATCGTGCAGGTAAGTTTGTTGGATTTTACCAATCCCGGGGCCCATCAATACCGATTTCGCTTGGGCGGGAAGGACAGTGATTGGACGTACAATGGGCAAAAAAATACCGTATCGATGGCAGGGCTTGCTCCAGGAAATTACGTTTTTGAGGTGCAGGGCTCCCTGGATGGCGGTCATTGGAGCGAATCCGCTTTCTTACACTTTTGCAAAGAAGGCCCATGGTGGTCAACCTGGTGGGCAATGCTGTTCTTTTTATTGCTGATTACCATACCAACTGCCATTATCCTGAGAAATAAAGTGTTTCTGCAACAGGAAAAGCTTAAAAACAAACTGCTTCAACAGGAGGTTACTCATGAAGCGGAACTCACATCGGCAAAGGAGCGGCTATTGGCCAATATTACACATGACCTCCGTACCCCGCTTACCTTGATCACCGGATTGGCAAAATCCATCCAAGCGCAGCCGAATGGAGTTGCTGACGCAGCAATTGAAACCATTCAAAAACAAAGCAACGACTTGCTTGTACTGGTGACTCAAATCTTGGATTTGAGCAAAATAAAAGCATTGGGGAGTATTCCGCTTTCGCCAAAGGAGGTAGCACTGAATCAGTTTTTGCCTGCCTTACTGGCCTCTTTCACGTATCAGGCTGAATTAAAATCCATCGATCTTCTGGGGAGTATTCCCGATGATCTGCCGGTCATTCGCGTGGACGAAAACGCCCTCAAATCTATCCTAAGCAATTTGCTTTCCAATGCACTGAAATTTGCGCCCGAGCGGGGCCGGGTAGCCCTTCAAGCAGGTACGGATTCTAACCTTTTACAGATTCGCGTATGTGATAATGGTCCCGGTATTCGTCCGGATGAGGCGGAAAGTATATTTGACCGTTATTATCAATCGCAAGAGACGATTGAGAAAGGTGGCTATGGAATTGGCTTGGCTTATGCTGTTGAATTGGCAAATCTGTTGGGCTGTAAGTTGACCTTACAAACCTTACAAACCACCGACGAATTTCGGTCGGTTTTTGAACTGGAGTTGCCCCTAGATAAAGTGGCTGAGGGATGCAAAAATACAAGACGGGATGCGCTGAGCATACCAGCTGTCGAATCTGCTTCCACGCCTGCTTCCGCTGAAATGCCATTGATACTCATCGTGGAAGATCAAGTGGAAATGGCCCGTTACATCCGCTCAATCCTGGAACCCAACTTCAGGGTTGTGACGGCATCCAATGGTGCTGTAGGCCTCCAAAGTGCTTTGCAACTGATGCCCGACCTGGTCATATCTGATATTATGATGCCCGTATTGTCTGGAATAGAACTGTGTAAAAAGATGCGTGCAGACGTAAGAACCAGTCATATTCCGCTTATTTTGCTAACGGCTAAAACGGATCAAGACACCATGCGTGCAGGCTTGGCTTGCGGCGCCAGCGTATACCTGACCAAGCCCTTTGATGGTACATTGCTCCTACAATACGTTGCCAATAGTTTGCAATTGGCCGGTCAGATCCGAAGTTATTTTAAACAAGAATGGTTAAATGAAGGTAACCAAGCGGTGACTGACCAGGAACCACTAGGAATTGAATTGGAAGCTGAAAACATCTTTATCCAAAACGTAAAAAACCTAATTGCCTCAAATTTCCACGATGAAAATTTTGCGATGGATAAACTGGCTGAAAAGCTTGGTGTCAGCCAATCGCAATTGAAGAAAAAAATGTCGGCATTGGGGGGCGAAACAGCAGGAAGACTGCTTCGATCTTATCGGTTGAAAAAAGCCAAGGAAATGATCCTGTCAGATCAGGATCTTTCAGTAGCAGAAATAGCTTTTGCTTGCGGCTTTGCCGATGCCAATTATTTCTCTACAGCATTCAGTAAAGAATTTGCTCTGCCCCCGACAACCTTTAAAAAAGGCCCATCTCCTCAATCGTAGCCTTTTTTCAAGGTATTTGAACTTTATTCAAAGATAGGCAGCCTTGTTTCCCCGGTAATTTTGACCCTTATTTATTGTGAAACGATTAGTATCTCCTTTTGGGGCGTCTGATTTCGTGCACTATAAATACGTGAATCAAAAAAACAATTTCAATTCTACCTAATCTTCCTGAAAAGTTTTTATCATGTTAAGATCACTGACAAAACTTCTGTTTATTCAATCCGCAAAACAATGCGTCTCTGCTGTCTTGTTGATTTCAGCCCTCTGTTTGACACAAACAGGCTTTGCTCAAATCAGCAACATAGACTATTCTGTAGGCTCTACCTCTTACACTGCTATCAGTGGAGGCACCTCGCTCGTAGCCGCGGGCAGTGCGCTCGGAGCAGCTTCAGCGGTAACCAATATTGGATTCTCCTTTAAATTTCAGGGGCTATCCTACACGCAGTTTTCAGTCAATGCTGCTGGATTGCTCAAGCTTGGCGCAACGGCTGTTACGACGGAAAGTGCCAACAATCCAATCTCGACCACCAACATGCCCAAGATTTATGCCGTCTGGGATGCTATGTACACGGGAAATACCGGCTCTGGTGGCGGCGTTTCCTACGTGCTGACCGGAACTGCCCCCAACCGCCTACTCACGGTGCAGTGGAAGACAACGAAAACTTCAGCCGCAGCAACGGATTATAACTTCCAAGTCAAACTCTACGAAACAACCAATAAGATTGAATTCGTGTATGGTACAGGTATCGCAACGACCAGTGCTTCTACTGGTTTGGGTAATATCTCTGCCAATGAATTTATGTACGTCTCCACCCATGGAGATGCAGCTTCGGTTGTGCAGTCTTTTACGACCAATACGGTATGGCCAGCCAGCGGTAAAGTGTACTCATTTACACCTACATCGGTAGCGATCAAACCTTCTTGCACCATTGATGATCCACTCCTTTGGTTCAAACCCGAAAATGCAAAAACAGAAACGTACACAATCGTAGATGTACCGGTAGCCAATAGAACGGCAACAGGATCGCTTAATGCTAGTTATACAGTATCGAACTCTCGCTTAAGCGCAGCCACGTATTGTTGGATATCCAATGTGGGTGCTACCGCTACCGTCCCCAGTGAGTATATTACCTTAGATATGGGTAGTACGAAGACCATTGATGGTATCGCAACTGCGGGCAACAAAAGTGGAGCACACTACACCACCGACTATACCGTCCAGGTATCTACCGATGGCACTACGTGGACCACCTTAGGTTTGTTCATGGGTAATAGTGATAATTTGACAGTGGTATACAATGACTTTCGCACCCCGCAAACCTGTCGTTATATACGGGTGCTTCCAGGTGGTTCTGACACTTATAGGGCCCTACGGGTAGAAGTTTATACCAAAACATCTGCTACACCGGCCGACAATACGAAGTTGAATGCCTGGCAGGATGTCAGTGGTAACAACTATGACGCTTTTCAAGATGTATCAGGGGAGCAGCCTACTTACAAGACCCTTGGGATGAACTTTAACCCGACACTTCAGTTCACCAATACCGGCACGCAGGCTACCAGTAGCAACATGGACTTCCCGGATCTTGAAAATGTTCGGGCAGGTTTTTGGGTAGTGCAGGGTTCAACGGCGGGTGCTTATGACCACGTCATTTATGGTGACCGAAAAACACCTTCCTACTTCGGCGGTGCGGTGCCAAATATTGGCTTTAGTGCATACATGCCAGCAACAACGGTAAGCTGGAGGAAGGATGGTGTTGTAACGGATGTGAATGGAGTTTATGATGTGAATCTACTCGCACGTCCAGACATGATTACAACCCAGGCAGTACTTCCTGGTTCGCCCATAGCAGCCTCCAACCTGTGCTATGAAGCAGGCTATGTAAGAACCTGGCGTGGCCCTATTTCTGAAATTTTATTGTATCAGAATAAGCCGGATGCAACGCAGACCAATATTATTGAAACCTACCTGGCCATTAAATATGGTATAACGCAGGGGCATGATTACCTGGCCGCTGATGGTACCACAACGTATAGTCTGACCACCAATGCAGGCTATGTATCCAATATTTTCGGTATTGGTCGCGATGACTGCCAGGGCTTGCACCAGCGTCAATCCAGATCAACGCATACGAATGGCGGTGTTTTGGCCATTGGTAACAACAATATCATAGATTGGACCAACGGTAATGGGAGCGCCAGTGGCAATGATATATCAGCCAATCAAACCTTTTTGTTGATGGGCGACAATGGACAGAAACCCAAATGGACGGGTACAGCGGCCCCTGCTGGCAACGCAATTTTAAAGACCGTTTGGAAGGTACAGGAGACGGGAGCTGTCGGATCTATTAAAATGAGTTTTAGTACAGCGAAGGCTGGCACAAAACCTTTTGTCGCCAACGCAGCAAGTGCGAACGTTAAGTTGTATTTGTATGTAAGCCCGGATGCGATTTTTAACGATGGGAACAATACCATTATTCCCCTCACGATTTCTTCGGATTTAAAATACTGGAGTGCGAATGTAGATCTAACCAATGGTCAGTATTTCACCTTGGTGAAGGAGTTGGATGGCCCAGGCTGTATCGCAGCTTCGCCATTCAGGTGGTACAAAGCGAATGATCCAGGCGCCATTCCCACCAAAACATGGGAAGATCAGTCGGGAAGTGGAGCGGATGTTACGACTCCAACAGGAATTACATTTACCGATCCAAGCTCTTCAAGTGCCGACTGGCTGAACTTTAACCCAAGTTACAAGTTCAACGGAACGACCCAGTATTTTGAGCAGGCTGGGTATGTTTATTTGAGTGAATCGCAGGAGCATTTCGTGGTTTCATACCCTGATGGTACGCAACCATCTACTACCTATGCATTTGGTACAGTGGCGTCGTCTGGAAGTTATAACCACATGCGTTCTCAAGGGATCAATTATTTTTTCCCCAACTCTGGTGCACAGATAAACACGGGTGTCTCCATTGCCGACAAATGGCAAATTAACTGGGCAAACAGGGATATTTTGCTTTCCGGAAATAATAGTAAAATTGGTTATTATGGGGGAGGTTCATCCCTTACGGTGGCAGGAACCACAGGTGCGACTACTTTTGAATATGACCATATTTCGGTTGGCGCGCTTAGGAGTTCTGCCGCTCCTGTTTATTTCATGAAGGGCAAAATCGCTGAAATTATTTCCTACGATCAGGTACTTACTGATGCGGATCGCAAGAGGGTAAATACCTATTTGGCATTAAAATATGGCATGACCCTAACGGAAGACTATGTAAACGGCAGGGGCACGACTATTTGGAACCGGACGACCAATGCCGGATACAACTGGAATATAATAGGTGTCGGCCGGGAAGATTGCCAAAACCTACATCAGCGCCAATCAAAATCCATATTGAACGCAGGATTGATGATGGTTGGTAACAACAATATCATTGATCTGACCAACGGTAACAAAAGTACAGCCGGTAACGACATTGCTGTTGACACCACCTTTATGGTGGTGGGCGATAATGGTGCCGTCCAGAAATGGGTTGGCACGGGCGCTCCTGTCGGGAATTACTCTATCCTGACACGCGTGTGGAAGGTGCAGGAAACGGGCACCATAGGTTCTGTGAAATTGAGTTTTTATACCATTAAGGCGGGTACCCCGGCCTACTTAACCAATGCGGCCAGTGCCGATGTAAAACTGTATTTATATGTGAGCCCAGATGCCACCTTCAACGATGGCAACAACAACTCGATTCCGCTCACGCTTTCTGCGGATTTAAAATACTGGAGTGCGAATGTGAACCTCACTTCGGGCCAATATTTTACCATTATTCGGGATTTGGATGGCCCCGGTTGTATCAATGCCAGTCCGATAGTTTGGTATAAGGCCAATCAGCCAGGGGCTACTCCAACCACCGTCTGGGAAGATCAGTCTGGCAATGCTGCCGACGTTTCGACCCCTGCAGGTGTTACTTTTACCAATCCAGCAACTTCCTCAGCTGATCTGTTGAATTTTAACCCAACGTATAATTTCAATGGAACTACCCAGGTGTTCACCTTGAGTGGCTATAATTTTGACAATAAATCCCAAGAGCATTTTCTGGTATCTAAAACGAACGGTGTTTCAAACCAGAGTCCGATTAGTTTCGGAACAACAGCAGTTTCCACTAATTATTCCCAATTTAGATCGAATGGCATACAATATTATATTAATACGGGTCAAGTCCTTCAATCGACCAATAACATCAATGACCAGTGGCAAATCACCAGGGCATCTCGGGATGTATTACTAACTGCCAACAATGCGATTTTGAGCTATTATGGCGCGAACAATGGCGCAACAGAGACGAAGACGACACAAATTAACAG
>JBIPOY010000323.1:0-4217 GCA_044378705.1 Saprospiraceae bacterium | reverse complement strand
TCCTGCAACGTTCCGGTGCCGCTCCACGCCGGCGAAATGGCCGTGCCGGAGAGGGATACGAACCCTTTGTTCAGCGTATCGGGTTGAAAGGAGAGGGAAATCATGCCGTTGGCGTTGTAGGAGAAATTTGCCTTCACTTTGGCACTGTCAGCTCTTATCAACTGTGCATCGGGTGATTCTCCTTTCCCCTTGATGCTGAGGGTATATACTTCTTTGCCTACGGTCAACGCATAATAGCCCATTTTTTCGCGGGGCAACCCCTTCTCCGGGGTGATCTCAAAAACCGTTCCGTTGCACCAGTTCTGATAGATTTTGGTTTCCGCCTTAAATATATTGCCATTGGTGATGATGAAATTGGCTTTTTTACCTGCTTCCAAGCTGCCGACTTGGGCATACGCATGCACCAAGGTGGCAGGATTAAACGTAAGCGCTTTGAGGGCCATTGATTCCTCCAGTCCGTATTCAACAGCCTTACGAAGGTTGTCAATAAATTTGGATTTATCTTTTAACCCGTTGGTTGTCAGGGAAAAAATGACCCCTGCTGACTGCAACCTTGCGGGGTTGGCGGGGGCCATTTCCCAATGTTTTAACTCCCTGAGTGACACGTTGAGCGCCTCGAACGGATCGCGCACATCGTAGCCCTCGGGGAAATTGAGTGGAACGATGAGGGGATAGCCCGTTTTCACCACCTCTGCCAAGCGTTGATAGTCGTCCCCAGCCGATTTGACAATGTATTGTACCCCAAATTCCTCACCAATGCGTGCGATGCGCAGGATGTCCATTTTTTCACCGGCCTCAAAAACCTGCGGAAGCTCCTGCGCTGCATTCCAAGCGTCCAGTGAAAGATTTTTTTCCGTTTGGTAACCCATCTTTTTGTACCACTGACCATCCAAATAAGTCTGACGCAGGAGTGCGATATGCCCCATGAGGGAATTGGGATAGGGGGTACGGCTCGATCCTTTCCGGAAGGACAATTGGTGACTGGCTTTATCGTTGAGGATCAGTTCGTGCTCGCGACCGTCGCCAAGCAATACGAGTGCGCCTGTGCCGCGGGAAATACCATCCGCACGGTGGGTAAGCAGGGTACCAAAGCCCAATTTTCGATATTCTTCGGCAGCTTTGCCATCGGTGTTGAACATTGCCGCAGCGCTGTACTCAGGTTTTAATGCCTCATTCCAGGCGTACGCTGCGCCTTTTTTGTCTGCGGAGGCCGTGTTCCCACCCGGGCCCGTTGTTGGTGGTACCGGTAATCCGTACTCCGCCGCGTAAAGGTCAATAAAAGATGGGTAAATCGTTTTGCCCGTGCAATCGTGTTTCACGGCATCCGTCGGCACCACCACGTTCAACCCTGCCGCAACCACCTTCCCGTCACGGATGAGCAAGGCAGCGCCTTCCAAGCGGGTTTGGTAATCTAGGTAAAGCGTTGCATTCGTGAAGGCGTGCAATCCGGAGCGCTCATCAGAGGGCGCCGGAGTGGGAAATGTTTGTTGCGCGAGCAAAGAAACCACCGGTATAAACAGGAGTACATGGAGCAGAAACCAAATTGTTTTTTTCATAGAACAAAAATAGGAAAATATAGCGATTCGTGTTGCTGTTCTTGGTTCCTAATTCTGTTGGATATCTGGTTACAACCCATGTTCGTCTTTAGAAGTGTTCTCCTCCCGCTTACGTTTCCCCGGCAACCGGCCGTTGGCTCCCAATGCGGCACTGATAACCCATTCCAATTGCCCATTGATACTGCGAAAGTCATCCGCAGCCCACTTTTCAAGTGCGGAAAAAGTAGCGTCGTCTAAACGCAATACAAAGGATTTTTTAGGGCGTTTCATGTTCTTTTACCCTTGAATTATTGATGCAACGTACCGGTATTCACCACAGGTTGAGCATTTCGATCCCCACAGAGTACCACGAGGAGGTTACTGACCATGGCGGCTTTTTTGTCATCATCAAGTTCAATGATCCCCCTGCGGGAAAGATGATCAAGGGCCAATTCAACCATACCAACGGCGCCTTCCACGATGGTACTTCTGGCAGCGACAATGGCAGTGGCTTGTTGACGCTGGAGCATCGCCTGCGCGATTTCGGTGGCATAGGCGAGGTTGTTGATCCGGGCCTCAATCACCTCAATACCGGCAATATGGAGTCGCTCTCCAATTTCGTGGGCAAGCTGATGATTTACTTCGTCAAAACTAGAGCGCAGTGTAATCATCGCCACACCGTCTTCCCAATTGTCGTAGCTATACATCCCTGCGAGTTTTCGCATGGCCGTTTCACTCTGTATTTTAACAAACTCTGGATAGTTCTCCACCGCAAAAGCTGCCTTGAAAGTATCACTGACCCGGTAGGTGACCACCGTACCAATCATAATTGGGTTACCTTGTTTGTCATTGACCTTGATGGACGGTACATCCAAGGTAACTGCGCGAAGCGATACCTTTTGCTTGGTATAAAACGGATTGGTATAAAAAAATCCGCTTTCCTTGATGGTACCCGTATAGGTTCCAAAAAGGGTCATGACACGACTACTGTTGGGCTCAACGGCGATAAACCCCGGCACAACAACTACCAAGGCAACCAAAAGCAGGACAATACCCGGTACGATGTATGTCAACAGGAGTAATAATCCTCCAGTAACCAATAATAGAATCATCAGCGAGAGCATGAGCCAGCCGGAAGAAGGTTTAATCGTTTTTTCAATCATGACTTTATTTTGATATTAATATAGTATCAAAAGTATCAGATACAGGATTCTTACAAATGCTGTATCTACCAATAGCGCGACTTTATCGACTAATACACGCTGGAACAATGCAAATGCGTGATTTTAAAATAAGACTCATATAACACGCAACATTTTTGGTCTTTCAATGGTACTTCAAGGCGTACTTCCCTCATCCTCTGAAAAGGTAAAATCAAGCGTAACTGGTTGGCATGGTTGCGTCGGAGACAAAAAAGTGGGTCTTTTTGGGCCAGACAGCGTGCCACCTAACCAGTTACAATCAAGAATACCTGCCGCCAAAGTACACGGCAGCCAATTGGCCGCTCCAGTCGCCTTTTTTTGCTTGTTCCGTCCTTTCTACCAATAGCAAGCACGAACTCTCAGGCGGTATCGCTACCCATCGTGTACAAACACGCCAACCCGTTACTAAAAAGAATTTTCCATCGTGGGCACTACTGCACAGACTTCCTAAACGTTGCACACGCACGATGGCAGAAATCAGAACAGACTGTGATTAAAGTGATTTTGATGGTTTGATTGATTGCCAACACAGTTTGGTCACACCCACTTTGTGTGGACTATACTACCCGTGGGAGGCGTACGTGTTTAGGGCACTATTCACATTACACCCGAAACTCGTCAAAATGTGCCGTTGTGGTTGGAAATTTAACTTCCTCGGTTAAGATCTTTCCGTCCGTTATTTCTGAAAGAAGTTTTTCTTTTGGAATTTTGTCGATAACAGCTTCATTGGCACCTCCTAATGATTTTCCGCCTGCGATCCATTCATCCTTATAGGCGCCACTTTCTTTTCCGGAAGCCATCGATAAATTATAGTTTTCCGGTTTTGGAATGATATAACGCCACATCGCATTTTCAGGATTTGTCACTTCGTTGGCCCAAGACCATGATTTCAAATGTGGAATACCCAAAGCTTCTTCGAGCGTAAAAATTCCTTTTTCTGCTTGAGCTTTCTGCACGAGCGCATCAGCCTCTGACAAGGGGGCGACAAAATTTTTATCCAATCCCCATCCCCATTCACCTTTTATTTTTTCGTTTTTTTCTGGGGTGATAAAAGCATGAGCGCCATCCGCGAAATTACCTAAGTGATTTTTTATTTTTTCAGGACTAAATAGAAGTTCTGGAGACGCTATTTGCTCTTTTTTATCCATTCTTCGGGCCATACTCGCGCCATCAGTATTCAGTGGGGTTTTGCCTGCTGCAATGTCTGCAGCCATTTTAATGGGGTCAGAGGTTATACTAATTTTGCTTTTCAACTTATCCCAATTTTCTTTTCCACCGGCCATTTGAATGGGTTGGTTTCGCTGTTGGCTAGCGTTGGCCATGTTTTGAAAAGCTTTTAACTGCATTGTTTGAGGACTATTGTCCGCCATCTCTTGCAGTTTCAGTTGAGCAACCGGTTCAGGTCGATTGTCTGCCAATTGAAAATCTGATGCACCCTCACGTTGCCCTTGCGCCCCGCCTCCGGTAACCGAGGGGCTTT
>JBIPOY010000048.1:0-12448 GCA_044378705.1 Saprospiraceae bacterium | reverse complement strand
TATTCTCTTGTTTTTTGTCTGCGTAGGTATTCATAATGGGGGGCGCTACGTTGATAATTGTTTATATCAGTCGTAACACATCCATAAAGGTAGGGTTTCCATCTAGTTTTGTTGGGGAGTTGCCTATTTTATTCCTGTAGTATGGTTTCCGATTGCAGGCCACAATACAATTCCCGAACAAGCTCTAAGGTATTGTTTGGTGAATGGTGATACTTGGAGTAGGGGCAGTGGTGTCCCACAGAACATAGACTGCGGGTGTCCCTTGGCCCGAGACGATAGTACCTCCTGTTACCTGCCAAACATACACGCTGCCTATAACTTCTACCACATTGTAATAATAGGTGCCATCGGCGCACACGTTGCTGCTACCGACAATTTCTACCGGGAGTTCAAAGGCGCAGGAGGGAGGCGACTGGCTTTCGTCTAGAACATTGGCGAGCAATCGAAGGTAGGCGGCCTGGGTATAGATGGCGACTTCATTCAATTCCCAAGAATTTTGGGGCCATCCGGTGTTCCATGCTTTGAATGATTTTTGGATGGGTTGGTTTTCAGGCGGAGCGATGACGCAGGCACAATTTCCGTCGGGATGAAAAGAAGGATTGGGGCCGCCGGGTAAAAAACCTGGTGCTGGCCCAATGGACGACGTGTTTACGTCATCCCACACGGTTCCATGATCGAACCAGCCATGGTAGAGGGTTGGTATTGAAAATTCGGCGCCGAAGTTGCCCATATTGGAAAGGAAGCAGTATCCTGTTGGGTTTACGCCATGTAAGTAATGGAGAAATCCGGCACCTGCGTTTTTATACCGGGCGGCATTGGAAGTGTTGAGCCCGGCGTGGTTCATGGCAAAGAACATATTGGCCTGGTTGGCCTTGATTTGATTGCTGCCCCAGGTATAATTGTCATCCCTCAAATAGGCCATGTAGGCGTCAATGTGGTCCGTAAAAGAGGGTAAATTGTCGGCATTCCACGATTGCATGCTGTTGGAGAAAGCTTCGAGTATGGTGTTTTTTACCGAAGTGGTCGTATTGGGGAGTGTGCAATACAACAGCAGCATATCCTGTGTATGGGGCTCATACGGGTAGGCGAAAGACCATTGTATCAGGTGGGCATTGCTGTATTGGTTGTCAAAATAATTTCGGAATACGATGTCGCCGGTTTGCGCAAACAAGCAACAGGCGGCGGCGATTTTACGCATATTGGTCTCGTAGGCATCCGGCTGGTTTTCGCCGGCGGCCAATACCCCGGCATTGTAGAATACGGCGTTTGGGTTTGAAACACCCCAGTTCCAAGCATTTACAGCGGCATTTTGCAAGGTAGTGGCGTAGGTTGCCATGCTTGGAAATACTTGGAATTGCCGTGCTGCCAAGGCGAAGGAACTGGCGGCAGAAAAAGTTGCTGCGGTTGTTGCCGGCCCGTAAAATCGCTGGTTGAGGTCTGTACTGGGAGGGCTTCCTCCGGCGAAATTTGGTACGCCCACCACGCTGAGTACGGCGCCATTGGTTTGTTGCATGCGCAGCAGCCAGTCCAGTTCATATTTTATTTCATCCAACAAATCGGGGATTCCGTTGCCCGATTCAGGAATGTTGGTATCATCCGACCAGCGGGAAGGGTTTTCTTTCAAAGCAAGCAATAGGTTCATCAAGGCGCCGTAGGAAAAGGTGACATATTTGTTGTAATCCCCGGCATCGTGCCAACCGCCATGGAGGTCTTTGGCAGAAGATGGGACAGGATTTTGAATGTTGTAACAAACCCTGTCTTGGAGGTTTCCGATGTGGCAAGGAAGGGCATCTGCCCACAGCGAGTCTGCAAAAGGCGTCTTTTTACCCACGCCACAGCGTTGGTAGTAATAGGTACGGGAGGCGTGTTTGAGGGGATCTTCGTAGGCGCAGTCAGCAATAGAGAAACGGTAAGAGCGCAGGTTGTTGAGACTGTCATAGAGGTAATAGCATCCATTGGTACGAAGGGTTGAAAAATCAAACCACCACACTTTGTCACCCGACTGTTGGTGCACGGCGCCGCCATTCCATGGTGAGATGGGGGCTTCAAAAATAGTGGCGTTGTCGTAACAGCGTTTTACGCGGTAGTGGCTGTCCGGGGTCAAGTTGGCAGGTGCGTTATAGCCTACTTGAGGGCTGGCTATAACAGCAATTTTTTGTGCAGCGGGCAGATAACCAAACTGATCCACGTGTAATCGCGGGTCTATTGTTCCGGGAATTTGAGCAAACACATTGGAGGTACAAAGTATGAGGGCAATTGTGGGTATTGTTTTCATGGATGCTATACTGGGGTCAAAGGAGGTACTGGCTGAAGCGGCGTTTGGATTATTTTTCCTGACGTTCCAGCAACCGGGATGTGATGCGTAAAAAATCCATTTCTGTGATGATACCGACCAAGTCTTTGCCTTTGACCACGGGTAAGCAACCGATTTTGTGGGTATGCATTTTGGACATGGCCTCTTTAATACTGGTTTCAGGTGTTACTGTAACGGGTTTTTCGATCATAATTTCTTTCACAGACACGTGTTGCTGTTCCTGCATTTTATGGGCGCGGGCGAAATGTCGCAACAGCATCCGGGAGGAGATCAAACCGATGAGTTCACCCTTATTATTTTCGACCGGCATATAACGGATACGGCGCCAGTCCATGATTTCAGCGACCAATTCTATCAGGTCGTCTTTTTCGACGGTGAACAAGTCGGTTGACATAAACTCTTCGACTTTGATGTTGGCGGGGTGCCAATTTTCAAGATCTCTGGTGGTTGCTTCTTTCCAGGTATGCACGGGTTTGTTTTCTTTTTGATTTTTAACAATGGCGGCGGTTACGGCGGTGACGGCTTCGTCGTTGGACACCTCTTTTTTGAGAGCAGTGAACGTTCTCAGCGCCCATCGCGCGCCTGTTTTGTGTTCTCTTGCACGGGATTCTATGATGTCGAGGTATTTTGAAATATCGGCCGGATTGACCTTTTGTTTGGTCAGGCCTTCTTTGGCTAGTGGCAACAATTCCTTGAGTATCAGTTCTGTGACCGGCACTTTTTTGTCTTTCATCCAGGTGAAAGTCGTGTCGATGCCGAATTTAGCAGATTTCAAGAAATTATCGCGGGTATCGACAAAATCAATGTGTTTGGTAATATCCGGATATTGATCACCCATTGCCACCATGCAACCCAGCCAGAATGCTGCGTTGGCCGTTTCATCCACGGGGGTAGGGCCAGCCGGCATCACCCTATTTTCTATGCGCAGGTGTGGTTTGCCGTTGGGGGAAATACCATAGCAGGGCCGGTTCCAGCGGTACACCGTGGAGTTGTGGATTTGCAGGGCGCGGAGTTTGGGGGTGATACCTTGGTGAATCATGGCCATGGAATCTTCTTCTACATCGCCTGCGAGCAGCACTCGAAAACGGCTGATGTCTTCTTTGTAGATCTCCGTGATGTCACCTTTGAGCCATCCGGAGCCAAAATTGACCCGTGGCAATCGCTCCCGCATGTGGTCATTGGTGGTACGGGTGTCGAGGCTTTGCTGAAAAAGGGCGATGCGTGTTTCGTGCCACAACCTACGCCCGAACACAAGGGGAGAGTTGGCAGCGATGGCAATAACGGGTGCTGCCAGTGTTTGCGCGATGTTGTACATTTTAACGAAGTCGTTGGGCGCCACTTGAAGGTGCACTTGAAAGCTGGTGTTACAAGCTTCCAGAAGCGGGGAATCGTGTTTCACGAGCAGTTCATCTACGCCCTCTACCCTCAGTTCAAACGACGTACCGAGCAGGTGTTTCTGAATGGCTGCCATCAGGGCGAAGTATCGATCTTTGGGGGTAAGGTTGTGCATTTCCAGATCGTGCTTCCGCAGGGTTGGTAGGATACCGCAGAGGATAATACTTGCGTCGAATTCATCGAGTACATGCTGAATAATCCGCAGGTAATGAAGGTTTTCCGCTTCCAAGGCGCTCAGACAATCGCCTGTAAATTCGCGGGGGCTCAGGTTGGTTTCCAGGTTAAATTTTGCCAGTTCGGTTACGCACCAGGGCTTGTCGTCGCCGAGTCGAGCCAACACTTCCATATTGATACACGCGGGCTTCAGGGTCTTGTTGTCCACAAGACACATTTCCTGTTCAGCGCCAATGCGTACAATATCGGATTCAAACCAGTCATTGGCAAGCATATATTCGAATGCCTGTACGTCATTCAGGAGGCTGCGCACAAAGTGTTGCATCTCGTTCTTATTCTCAAGTGTACTAATTGTTTGAAATCCCATTGAATACAAGCGTTTAAGTTAGTAGAGGATGAATTTAGTTCATTGAAGAATGGTGAATTTGAATAAAGTAGACGGTGATTACGGTGATTTGATCATTTGATTGCAAATATGATAGCAAACACTCTATATTCTCAATCAATTTTGTGTTGACTGTGGTACTATGTGGATTATAGCATACTAAAGGATGTATCTAATTGTCATAATACTGACATATTCTCGGAAATGATTTTCGCATAAAAATTTGTTTTTCAATGATATATAAGGTTGTTGTTTCGAAAAAATATTTTTATTGGGACACCAAAAAAGTATTTCTTGTTCCTATTTGTAATGTTTTTAACAATAAAAAAGTATTTTTTCGGCTTTTTTCTATTATTTTTGCACAGATTCTATTATTTTTTGTTAGTGTTTGATGAATAACATATACCTTTAAGTCATGAATTTGGATGAAGCAATCAGGCATTTGCGCAAAGACCCCAATATTGGTCAGTTGTTAGACGCAGTTGCTGTGATTGACTTCTCTCCTACCCAAACCATTTATATCGATTTGTTGAAGTCCATCATCTCTCAGCAACTCAATGTAAAGGTAGCGGCTGTCATCCAACATCGTTTTTTATTGCTTTTCCCGGATCAAAACCCCCACCCCGGTTTAATTATGTCTTTAGACCGTGAGACGCTTAGGAGCGTTGGGTTGTCCAATCAAAAGGCACAATATATATGCAATGTTGCGCAATTTGCTTCGTTGAATGATTTTGATACTATTGACTGGCATAAAATGAGTGATGATGATATTATCCAATTCCTATGCCAAATAAAGGGTGTCGGAAAATGGACGGTACAGATGTTGCTGATGTTTTCTCTTGGTCGTCCAGACGTGTTTCCCTTAGACGACTTGGGTATTCAACAGGGCATGATCAAACTTTTTGAACTAAAGGAAACCGGGAAACAACTAAAAAATAAAATGATTGAACTTGCTGAACCTTGGAGCCCCTGGCGTTCTGTTGCCGCTCGTTGTGTTTGGCGATGGAAAGATACGGCTTGACAACATTTTTTCTACATCAATGCATCAAACAATTTCCCATAGTCAATACATTGTCCACAACATACTCAATCAGTTTTTATGAAAGATCTCGTAGCACTTCGATACCCTATTGGAAACTTCGAATTCGACAAAAAATACACAATCGTTGAGACGCGCAAGCATATCGACGAAATCGGGGAATTTCCAAAAATTCTTAAAAAAATAGTAAAAAAATTGCGCGACGGAGCCCTTGACAGGTCTTACCGTCCCCATGGATGGACGATACGTCAGGTGATTCACCACTTAGCCGACAGTCACATGAATGCTTATATCCGTATGAAATTGGCGCTCACAGAGAACACGCCCGTTATCAAAGCGTACGAAGAACAATTGTGGGCTGAAATGGAGGACGCAAAACACGGATCTGTAAAGATTTCTATGAAATTACTGTCGGCCTTACACCAACGCTGGGTTGATTTCTTACTCGCGCTGTCAGATGACGATCTCCTTCGTGGGTATTACAATCCTGTCAGTAAGCGTACCATAACCGTACAGGACGCTATTGCCCTCTATGCTTGGCACGGTAAGCATCACCTTGGGCACATCAAAATTGTCGCGGAGGGAAAAGCACCTAAATTCGAAAAAAAGCCTGCGGATGATGCGCCAAAACCAGAGGCTGCGACACAGAAAAAACGCGTGATGAGCGACGAGCATAAAGCTAAAATTCAAGCTTCCCGCGCGGTAAAAAACAAGTCGATAGTGCCTGAGGCTGCTGTTGCTACGCCACCAGCATCCAAGCGTGCCCGCCGCAGCAGCGAAGAAGTGGCCGCTGAGAAAGCCGCCAAAGCCGCCGCCCCCAAGCTGACGCGTGCAGAGGTGCTTGAACGCGCCCGCGCCGCTCGAAAGCCCAAGGCTGAAGCAGCCCCGGTGGCGGAAACGGCATCCAAGCGTGCCCGCCGCAGCAGCGAAGAAGTGGCAGCTGAGAAAGCCGCCAAAGCCGCCGTCCCCAAATTGACGCGCGCAGAGGTGCTTGAACGTGCCCGCGCCGCTCGAAAGCCCAAGGCTGAAGCAGCCCCGGTGGCGGAAACGGGTTCTAAGCGTGGCCGCCGCAGCAGCGAAGAAGTGGCCGCTGAGAAAGCCGCCAAAGCCGCCGTCCCCAAATTGACGCGCGCAGAGGTGCTTGAACGTGCCCGCGCCGCTCGAAAGCCCAAGGCTGAAGCAACACCTACGGGTGCTCCTGGAACCCCCAAAGTGCCAAAGGCACCAAAGAATGCTGACGGTGTGAATAAAAAAGCTAAAAAGTAGTTACAAAAAGAAATAAGTGGTCGTCTCACCAGTCATGTTGGGAGACGACCGCTTTTTGTAGCAGAAGAACCATTGTCTTGTTGCATCATACGCCACGCATGGCAGGAAAATCATGGTGAATCGAATTGTTGGAACGTTGGGAGGGGATTTACCCGGCCCATTGGTCGTTGTAACGGCTGCGTTGCATGGCAACGAACCGGCAGGTGTTCGCGCACTTGAGGTTGTTTTTGATCTGCTACGACCCGAAAAATATCGCCATTTTAAGGGTAGGTTTATCGGACTCATCGGGAATGTGCAAGCCTACAGCAATTGCCGTCGTTTTGTGGATCGTGATTTCAATCGTGTTTGGTTGATGGATCAGTTGGCCGCACGCTTGACACAAGGTGAAGCGCAACTTCACGGGGAAGATTTGGAGTTGGTACAGCTTTACAACACGATTTGTACCGCGGTTGAGGCGTCAAAGCCTGAAAGAATCTTACTCCTTGATTTACACACAACCTCTGCCGGAGGAGGCGTATTTTCTATACCGACAGACGAAGGAGAAAGCCTTACTTGGGCGAAAAAGTTACAAGTACCGGTTGTGCTTGGCTTATACGAAAAGGTGGAAGGAACCTTGTTGCGCTTTGGTAGCGCCGGTTTTTTTGCACCCAATCGTATGGTAATCACAACGCTCGGGGTGGCATACGAAGCCGGACAACACGACGAGCCGGCGTCGGTTACACGATCCATTGCGGCTATTTTAAATACGTTACACCATGCCGGATGCTTGCCGGAAGGAGGGAACGAATGGTCGGCAGCGATAACTCAGCAGCATATACCGGCCACATTACCGCTCGTCACCCGTTTGATGGGGGCGCACCACATCAAGTTGGGGGATGATTTTGTCATGCGCCCGGGGTATGTCAATTTTCAACGTGTTCAAGCGGGCGAGCACCTTGCGGATGATGTCAACGGGCCGATACTTGCGCCGTACAACAGTTTGATTTTGATGCCGCTGTATCAAACCCAGGGGAGTGACGGCTTTTTTCTAGTGCGGGCAGAAGTGGAGTAATGGTGGCTAAATCTCTGTCACATAATCTGTCAAGTAGCGGAATGCTTCCGTCAGGTGCCCGTCTTCAGTGACCATCCCCCGACCAATAGCCGGGCTTTGCTTGCCTTTCAATAGCTCGGGTAGAATTTTCTCCAATAGTTGACGGCCAAAGAAGGCCGATGCGTCGCGGGGAAGTTCGGATGGCAAATTGTCAATGGCCATAATATCGACAGAATCAGGCAGAAACGGGGCTGTTTCTTCACCGCTTTCGCGGCTGAATCCATATACGGGGTCGGCAATTTTACCGGGGCGGATGGTGCAGGGTACAGAAGAGTCGGGCATGATATCGCAGGTGATGTCTGCAATGACCCGAATACGGAAATCAGGTTTTTTTACTGCTTCAGCAGTGAAAAACACCGGGCTGTTTTGGTCGTAAAAGATACCGTTGATAAAAATATCTGCTGTTTGGTAGTAGGGCTCAAAGATACTTCGATAGGCTTCTCCATGGGCATAAAAATCAGCCTTTTCAAAAGGCTTGCCGTCGAGGCGTTCTACGTAATCGGATGCATGAAGCTGTGTGAATACAGCATGAGAGAACTCCTGAGATAAAAATTCAAGTGGGGTCACCTGTTGTATGTGCATGTCACGCAAATTTTTTACCGCTCCGGATGAGACGCGCCCACCTCCGGTGAGTACGATGCGCAGGGGCGGCAGGGTCAGGTGGTCGTATATGGCCAAAATGGTGGCATAGTCGTGGGTTTCACAAAGACGGGGCAGGAAGAAATCGCCTGTTCGCTGGGCCCACGTCCACAGTGCATTGTGCGCACCCACGATACCTGCGTAAAATCCAAACGCGATCAGCCGTTCTCCCCGTTCATTGGTGAGTGCCTCGTAGTCGATCAGCCGGATTTTTTTTTCGAGTATGGCTTTCAACAAAGGCCTGTTGTAAGCTTGTTTTTTGATGGTATGTGAAAAAAACAAATATGTTTTTTCTGGTATAAGTTGGTCCATCGGCACCTCTTTTACACCAAGTAACACATCACAATCGTTGAGGTCTTCTTGGAGGGTAATGCCGTGCTGTACAAATTCTTCATCCTTAAAACATCGGATGGGCGATGGTTGGACGACAATTCTGATGGGTAATTCTACTTGTGCTTCAGCGCATTGTTCCGGTGTCATCGGTGCGCGTGCGTCGGGAGGTGTTTTTCCCTCGCGGATTATTCCAATCTTTATCATGGTGTGGTGGGCTTCTACTGATTAGGTATAGGGACGAGATAGACTGTGATTAAAATGATTTTGGTGATTTGATTGATTGCAAACACATTTCATTCTCAGCCATTTTTGTATTTCAGACGCGACCACCTAACCAGTTACTTTAATTGTTTGCAGGCGTACTACTTAGTTACTCGCAGGCAAAGGTAGAGATTCAACAACCGTTCTTGTTTTGAGAAGTCAACATCACCCCATTTTTTTTACAATTACGGAGGGGGAGTGGGTCTGAGACAAAAAAGGGAGCGTTTTTTGCCGTCTGCGTGCCACTGAAGAAGTGATTTTCTTGGGTAAAAGATCCACAGGCGATTCCCCTGACGTTGCTTTTGCGCTGCATTGTTTACGTATCAAGGGTCGGACGCAGAAAAAAAGAGTCGTTCGTGTCTTGTGCGGTGAAAAACATTCCTTAAAAAAAGGGAACTTTACGCCCAAAATAGTAGGAAGGTAAAACATAAACGGTCATCAGCTACTTGTCCAACAGCAATGAAAGAACTCAAAGATTATTTAGACGCCAACAAACAACGATTTCTCGACGAATTACTCGAACTCTTGCGTATTCCTTCTGTGAGTGCAGATCCAAGATATGCGGGGGATGTTCGTCGTATGGCAGAAGCCACGGCCGAACATCTCAAAGCCGTGGGGGCAGACCACGTGGAAGTGTGTGATACGGCCGGCCATCCCATTGTGTACGCAGAAAAAATAGTTGGCCCCAAAGCGCCGACAGTTTTGGTGTATGGCCACTACGATGTTCAACCCGCAGATCCAATCAATTTATGGGATAATCCGCCGTTTGAACCGGTGGTAAAGCAAACAAGCCTCCACCCGGAGGGTGCTATTTTTGCCCGCGGAGCTTGTGACGACAAGGGGCAGGTATTCATGCACGTGAAGGCTTTTGAAATGATGGTAAAAGCCAACAAACTTCCTTGTAATGTCAAGTTCATGATTGAAGGAGAAGAAGAGGTTGGTTCAAAAAATTTGGATAAATTCTGCCGGGACAATCAAAAAAAACTTGCTTGCGATGTTGTGCTGATCTCCGATACCAGCATTATTGATCAAGAAACGCCGAGCCTTACGGTGGGGCTTCGCGGACTGTGTTATATGGAAGTGGAGGTGTCGGGTCCGAACAAGGATCTTCACTCCGGGGTGTACGGTGGGGCCGTTGCCAATCCCATCAACGTGCTGTGCCAAATGATAGCATCGCTGCACGACGCCAAGCGACACGTCACGGTGAAGGGTTTTTATGATGATGTTGAAAAAGTCAGCAGCAAAGAGCGCAAGATGATGAACGCAGCACCCCATGACGAAAAGCGGTACATGAAGGATCTTGGTGTCGCTGACCTTATGGGAGAAAAGGGATTCACAACCATAGAACGCACCGGCATTCGGCCTACCCTTGATGTCAATGGTATTTGGGGAGGGTATATTGGCGAAGGAGCCAAAACGGTACTGCCGTCTAAGGCTTTTGCCAAAATATCCATGCGGCTGGTGGCCAATCAGGACCCCCATAAAATTGAAATGCTCTTCCAAAAGCATTTTGAAAGCCTTGCGCCAAAGTCAGTAAAGGTAAAAGTGACCGCTCACCATGGTGGTTGGCCGGTGGTCGTTCCCACCAATTCGGTGGAATACAAAGCATCAGAAAAAGCCATGGAACAGGTATTTGGCAAAAAGCCGTTGCCACAGCGTGGGGGGGGGAGTATCCCCATTGTGGCGATGTTTGATCAAGTATTGAATGCCAAATCGGTACTCATGGGTTTTGGCCTTGATTCAGATGATATCCACTCTCCCAATGAACACTATGGTCTATTCAACTTCTACAAAGGCATAGAAACAATACCCTATTTTTATAAGTATTATGCTGAAATGAAGAAGAAGTAGTTACTCAAAAAACAAACCGGGGCTCTGCCCACAAAAAAAGCTACATGCAAAGAACCGATGTAAATACTTTGGGGGAATTTGGCCTGATTGAACACCTTACCAAGCATTTTCCACTCCGCCAACCATCGTCGTTGCGGGGCATAGGAGATGATGCTGCCGTCATCGAGAATGGCGATTTTTGTACCGTGGTGAGTACCGATATGCTGGTGGAGGGTATCCATTTTGACCTTGCCTATGTGCCTCTCCGGCACTTGGGCTACAAGTCTGTGGTTGTCAATTTGTCCGATATATACGCCATGAACGCTATTCCCCGGCAAATACTGGTGTCTATTGCTATTTCCAACCGATTCTCTGTAGAGGCGCTCGAGGAGTTCTATGCAGGTATTCGGCTGGCTTGTGAAACGTACAACGTGGATCTTGTTGGCGGTGATACCACTTCTTCGCCCAAAGGGCTGACCATTGGTATCACGGCCATCGGACAAGGTGAAAAGGAGCGGCTCAGTTATCGATCGGGTGCGCGCGTGGGCGACCTTATCTGCATTACAGGCGATCTCGGCGGCGCTTATTTGGGCTTGCAATTGCTGGAAAGAGAGAAGCAAATCTGGCAACAACATCCGGAAGTGCAGCCTAATTTTGAACAACAGGAATATGTGATTGGGCGACAACTTAAGCCTGAAGCCCGACGCGATATGATTGAAATATTCCACCAAACCGGGTTGAGACCAACGTCAATGATTGATATATCAGATGGCTTGGCCTCAGAAATATTCCACCTTTGTAAAGAAAGCAAGGTGGGGGCACTCCTTGAAGAAAGCGGCGTCCCCATCCATCAGGAAGCACAATTACTCGCGCTGCAATTCAAAATGGACCCCATTACCTGTGCCCTCAATGGCGGTGAAGACTATGAACTGCTGTTCACCATTCGTCCCGAAGACATTGACAAAGTGAAGTACTTGCCGGATATCTACATTGCCGGCGAAATTTTAGAGGCGAAAGAGGGTGTCAAACTCAACACAAAAGGCGGTAATCTCCATGAGCTTAAAGCCCAAGGCTGGGTTCATTTTTAGGGGTTAGAGGGTGGCGTTAAGTTCCAAATTGAGCCGAACTTCACTCTCCTCCGTCGTTGCTTTGCGCAACCAAAGCACAACGTCAATCGCAATACGGGGTTGGCTCAAAAAACGCTTGGAGTCGGCTAAAGACGGGATGATGGGGAGGTTGTTCCCCGGATCGAGTGGTACAGGGTAACGATACGCTATTTCTACGTAGTCGGATGGGTTGGATTGGTCGTACACGCGGATGGATACCTGGTCGATAAAATCGAGGTTTGAATCGCCAAAAATACCGGTAATGCCGGCCTTCGTGGTGATAATGCCGGTAATGTCAGCGTCCGTTTTTTTATACTGGTTGAGATACTGTTGGTAGCGGCTCGAGACGTTTTCAAATTGGAAATGGTGTACCTCGAAGGGGCTGATACCCACCGGAATGACAAAATCCTCCTGAAAAAGCATGCTGAAACCCGGCAAAATATCGGGGCCTTTGTCGCAAGACAAGCCGGACAAGGCAAACAGCAACGTTAAAGTGATTACCCAAATTCTCATCATATTACCAAGGTGCAATACGAAGGCGTTGGGTTGCCCACACTTTTTGAGTACAACATCCCGGCGAAACGTATTTTTGTGCCATCACTTATCTTAACGGATC
>JBIPOY010000019.1:0-16742 GCA_044378705.1 Saprospiraceae bacterium | reverse complement strand
CAGGGGACAGGACAACCATGAAGACGACCATGAAATCAGTCGCTGGGTGTGGGACCGCGAATACCGCGTCACGTTCAGAGATACCCTAATCGATACAGAAAAGATCGTGGAAGGCGAATGGACCGGCGTTCACGAGGCAGGCCAACCCATTAAGATATCTATTTCTGATGGACTTCAACGTGGTATGAAGGCCAATATTGGAACACGCGTTGCATTCAACGTACAAGGTACCCGCATGGAATGTGTTGTCGGCAGTATCCGAAAAGTTGATTTCAACCGCGTACAAACCAACTTCCTAATCGTATTCCCCACCGGGGTATTGGAAAGCGCCCCTCAATTCAACGTCATCGTTTCCAAAGTATTGGACGCTGCCCAATCCGTTCAATTTCAAAGTGAACTGGTGCAACGATACCCGAGTGTTTCCGCCATTGACCTGACGCAAATTCTGCGCTCCGTGGATGAAGTATTGCGTAAAGTGTCATTTGTTATTCGATTTATGGCACTTTTCAGTATTCTCACCGGATTACTTGTGCTGATTTCTTCCATTTACCAAGGCAAATACGCCAGAATCCGCGAGAGCGTATTGCTCCGCACGCTGGGCGCCAGCCGCCGGCAAATATTGAGTATCAATATACTGGAGTACTTTCTGTTGGGTGCACTCTCCTGCCTTGCTGGAATAGGGCTCTCCGTTGTAGGGGCCTGGGCATTGGCCAAGTGGACCTTTAAAATTCCCTTTGAAATAGAATGGGGCCCCCTGTTGGCAACGTTTTTTGTCATCACGACCATCACCGTCATCCTTGGGCTGTTGAACAGCCGTGACGTGATTAGAAAGCCTCCACTGGAAGTATTGCGGGAGGAAGTGTAGTGCACCTCCAATTCCCTCCAATGAGAGATGCCAATTGAACAAACGCTCTCTTGTAAGCAGCGCAACGCCCAAAAAACCGCTTACCGGTAGGGTAATCGAACGATGACAACTATCATTATAAGGGCTGATGATGGATACATGCTTATTGCACGTTAATGTGAAATCTTACGTGCCTAAAACCTCTATACCAAGGAGGTGCATGATTGTTCAAAGCCACTACAATATGGAGTTTCAAGACAAAAATAATTACCCAGAACTTCCCGCCATCGTCCGGCGTTACCAACTGCCCAACAAGCGAAAAGCGACCATCCAAATACTCAACTCGTTTCTGCCATTTTTTGCAATATGGGTGGCCATGTACCTGCTGCGTGATGTTTCTGGGTGGCTCACTGCCTCGCTCGCCGTGGTGAACGCCTTTTTCATGGTGCGTATTTTTATCATTCAACACGATTGCGGGCACCAGTCTTTTTTACGCTCCCGTCAAGCGAACAACATCATTGGTACGGTGTGCAGTATGATTACCTTCATACCCTACAAATATTGGGCTAAAAACCACAATTACCACCACGGTCACAATGGAATTCTCGACCAAAACCGCTCAATCGGCGACATCAACACCCTGACCGTGCGTGAGTACCGCTCCTTGAGCCGCACCAAACAAATACAGTATGCCGTATTCAGAAGTGTTCCTGTGCTGTTTTTGATTGGACCACTCGTGTATATTTTTTACAACAACCGATTTCCAATCATTCGACTCAAGGGCTGGGAAATAGCCAACCGAGCCCTACTTTGGAACAACCTTTTACTGCTGGCCACCTATGCGACGCTCGTCTACGTGCTCGGTTGGCAGGCTTTTTTACTGGTTCAATTGCCCATTCTGACCGCTTTTGGCACCATTGCTCTGTGGTTTTTTTATATCCAACACCAACACGAGCATACCTATAAAGCTTGGGCAAGTGACTGGGACAACCTTAGGGCTTCCATCCAAGGGAGTTCTTACTACAAATTGCCCCGCCTTTTCCATTGGCTTTCCGGCAATATTGGGTACCACCACATCCACCATCTCAACTCCCTTGTCCCCAATTACGAACTCGCCCGATGCCACCACGAAAACCCAATTTTCGACAAGGTGGCCAACACCCTGACTTTTACACAAAGCCTCTCCTGCGTTTTCAACAAACTTTGGGACGAAAAAAACGAAAAAATGATCACTTGGCGGCAATACAACAAAATGGAGAAAAAACAAAACGCCGATCAATAGCTTTAGCAAGTTATCCTCTTCACCCCAAACTCGATCTTACACACCTTTAACGCTGTTCTCCATGGTAATTTTCAAACAATTCACCTTCGATGCAGCGCATTTCCTCCCAAATGTGCCGCATGAACACAAATGTCGCCAAATGCACGGCCATACCTACCGCCTTGTCGTATTCATAAAAGGTGATTTGGACCCACACCTCGGCTGGGTCATGGACTTCACCGAGGTAAAGAAAGTCATCAACCCCGTCATTAACCAACTAGACCATCAACTCCTCAACAACATCAAAGGCTTGGAAAACCCTACCTGCGAAATGATCGCCATTTGGCTGTGGAATAAAATAAAACCCGAAATGCCCCTGCTGGCAAGCATTGAACTGAATGAAACGCCCACCTCCGGAACGGTATATGAGGGCACCTAATCGCTTGGGGTATGCTGCTGGCTGTTTTGTACGGCAACTACTTTGGCGGTCGCGTCTGAGACAAAAAGGTGCCTTTTTTTGCCAGCCAGCGCGCCACCTAAGTAGTTACCTATTACGCTTAAAACCAGTTTTTTTATGAATACCTCGAAAAATAATTCCGCTGAAAACAACTACAATCCTCCTCAACCAATACCTTTTACCCACCAAGAAGCACTCGAAACAGCCACCGACTACTTTAACGGAGACACGCTCGCCGCAAATGTCTGGTTGAACAAATATGCGCTCAAAGACTCCTTCGGTGCTATCTACGAACGCAATCCAGATGAAATGCACCGGCGAATAGCCCGCGAACTGTCCCGCATCGAACAGCAATACCCCCATCCAATGTCACAAAACGACATCTATGAGGTACTGCGCGACTTCCGGCACCTCGTACCACAGGGAAGCCCCATGTCGGGCATCGGAAACCCTTACCAAATCGTGTCGCTTTCCAATTGTTTTGTCATTGGAGTGGAAGGAAGCGCCGATTCGTACGGCGCTATCATTAAAATCGACGAAGAACAAGTACAACTCATGAAACGCCGAGGCGGCGTCGGCCACGATCTATCGCACATCCGACCACAAGGAACTCCGGTAATGAACAGCGCCCTCAACAGCACAGGCATCCTACCTTTCATGGAACGCTACTCCAATACAACCCGTGAAGTCGCCCAAGATGGTCGCAGAGGCGCACTGATGCTCACCCTCCACGTACAACATCCTGATATCGCCCAATTCATAGATTCAAAATTAGATACCACAAAAGTGACCGGCGCCAATATCTCCGTGCGCATAGATGACGAATTCATGCGGGCGGCAATCGAGAACAAACCCTACCAGTTGCGTTTCCCCGTGGATGCCACAACACCAAAAGTCTCTAGGGTCATCGATGCCCGGTTACTGTGGAAAAAAATTGTCCACAATGCTTGGAAAAGCGCTGAACCCGGGCTGCTGTTCTGGGATACCATCCTCCGCGAATCCGTGCCCGACTGCTACGCCGATCTCGGGTTTCGTACCGTTTCCACCAACCCCTGCGGCGAAATACCCCTGTGCCCCTACGACAGTTGCCGACTGATGGCCATCAACCTCATGGGATATGTACAACTGCCTTTCACAGTAGCAGCAACGTTTGATGTGGAAAAATTTAAGCGCCACGCCCAACTTGCTCAACGGCTGATGGACGATATCATTGACTTGGAATTGGAAAAAATTGAAACCATCCTGGATAAAATTCACCACGACCCAGAACCGGAGGCCATCAAAGAAGCCGAAAAACAACTGTGGCTGAAAATTCGGGAAAAATGCCGCAACGGGCGCCGTGCCGGTATTGGTATCACCGCCGAAGGTGATATGCTCGCAGCCCTAGGCATTCAATATGGTTCAGCAGCATCGCTCGATTTCTGCGAAAACCTACACCGAACCCTAGCCTTGGAAGTGTACCGCGGATCCGTAACCCTTGCCCAAGAACGCGGCGCTTTCCCGCTCTACGATGCCAAACGCGAACGGTCAAACCCCTTCATCCAACGGCTTCAACATGCTGACCCCGAACTCTATCGCCAAATGACCCTCCACGGAAGGCGAAACATCGCACTCCTGACCATCGCACCCACCGGCACCACCAGCCTCATGACCCAAACAACTTCCGGTTTGGAACCCGTCTTCCGCATCGCATACAAACGACGGAGAAAGGTAAACCCCCATGATAAAAATGCCCACGCAACCTTCACCGATGCCGTAGGGGATGCCTGGGAAGATTATCATGTGCTACACCTGCCCTTTAAAAATTGGCTTACAATTCAAGGTCTTGATCCCGTCCACGTGGAAAACATGACGGATGAAGCACTTCAGGCAATCGTCAATCAATCCCCCTGGAACGGCGCCAGTGCCGAAGAAATTGATTGGATCAACAAAGTACACTTACAAGGTCGGGTACAAAAATGGGTTGACCACAGCATCAGCGTTACGGTCAACTTGCCCGAAAACGCCTCCGAAACGCTCATCGAAGAGATTTACCGTACAGGATGGGAAGTAGGCTGTAAAGGCATGACCGTTTACCGCGAAGGATCACGCAATGGCGTATTGATCAGCCATAATACTACCCAAAAAATAGATAACTTCACTGAAACAGCCGCTCCCAAACGCCCCCACGAACTCGATGCGGTCGTGGTAAATTTTATGAACAACGACGAACGATGGGTAGCCGTAATAGGTGTCTTGGCAGACCGCCCGTATGAGATTTTCACCGGACGCGCCGTTGACTCCTTCCGAATTCTGACCCACGTATCCGCTGGAAAAGTGCTCAAAATTAAAGAAAACGGAGGCAACCGTTATGATTTTCAATACCTAGACAAAGATGGGTACAAAGTCAGTATCGAAGGCCTCTCCCGGAGTTTCGACAAAGAATACTGGAACTATGCCAAACTTATTTCCGGCGTGCTCCGCCATGGAATGCCACTGCCATACGTGGTGGACTTGGTAGAAAACCTACACCTAGAAAGCGCTTCACTCAACAACTGGAAAAATGGCGTGGTCCGCGCTTTGCGTAAATTTATTCCCGACGGAACAATGCCCTCACACAATACTTGCCCAAAATGTAACACAGATAGCCTGGTTTACCAAGAAGGTTGCCTCCACTGCAAAAACTGCGGCCATTCAGAATGCGCCTAGGGTAGTACTACCGCCAGCAAATAACCACGTTTTAGAGGTGGTAAACATACCCAAACAAGCATACTCTCGTGTCCTTAGAATCACCCAAGTACGTACCAACTTGGATACGAAACACCAAACCTCCATACTGGATTGGATTTTACGGCTTGATTATTATTTTTTGAGTTGCCTTTTCATAAGGTGTTTCAATGGTCAAAATATATGGCCCGCTTAAATGAAGGGTATCCGTTTTGCGTTGGTAAGTGTTTTCGCCCATCATCACGTTGGTTAAAACACTTTCCTCTACCAGTTTACCCGTAATACTATAAAGTGAAATTTTTGTCTCCGCAATTTTATTCAAATGGAACTTAACAACGAAGCCGCCGTTATTGGGATTTGGAAATACTTGCATCTTCAAGGTTCCAATACTTTGTTCATTTAAATCGTCCGTACCTGCCGCTTTATTTTTGATAACATACACTTTAAATATCTGGTTGCTCGCGCTGCTCTGAGTACCCGTGTTGGTGAAAAAAATATTTGCCGCCGTACTGCTAATACCTCCATATATATAGCCTACCAACGTACTGTCGGCGATAAAATCGTCTAACTTAAAAACCTCATTGTTAAACATAGGAACAGTTCTAAGCGGTATAAATTCTGCGCCGGAACCAAGCAAACTCGGCATTTCAACCGGTAGCTTATACTCCGCCATTACCCCCCCAGCATTCCTCGTCACACGAGCAATGGTTTTAACAAAAGGAACATTGTTGTTTTGAACCAAAATCCCTACACTGTCATAGTATTGCGCAATACCACCAAAAAACACATTGTGCATCTCATTTTTTGAAACAGAATATAACGGCAAAACGGCACAATGGTAATGATTGTAATATTGTTGAAATGAATTATTTACCGCATAACTCGTACTGTCAACATCTACACAATTCAAAAAAGGCAAATTAACCGTTGGTTGAAACACTCCTGAAAAAACCGTAATTCCTTCTGCCCCGTTGGGTAATATTTGAGGCACTGCATTGTAATCCCTTCGGTGCAGGTTGGTCCCATCGATCTGGGTTGGCAAGTGCGAAATGGTAATGGCTGCTCCGTTGTCTGTTATATTAAATTTTCGGATTGCATCCGTGTACACTTGTGTGTAGGTGGCGTGCCCCATTGGATTGTAATCGCCGTCAAACCTATTCCCTCCTAACAAGTAAAATGTGTTGTTGATCTTTTTTAAATGTCCTCCGGTTACCGCAAACTGAATGTCACTTAATTGTCTAAAATAATCCGTAAAAAGAGTGCCCGATATTACCGCATTGATGACTCCAGGAACATCTATCGCCGTTAAATTGTCAAATGTTTTTTTCGATGCAGTTGCTGTGCTATAACCATAGCCTCCAAGGAGATATAGGTAATTTCCCTCTTGGTGAAACTCCATATTGGTTGAACTCAATTGCTCTTGCAGGGCAACAGAAAGCGAGGTTATCGGAGCTGTCCATTGCTGTCGCGTCACCGGGTCAATGACCACCAGTTGATTGTTGTTGCCTGCTATATCAAAAGCAGCAAACGGCTGTCTCCGATGCAGACCGTCCAGCCTACCTCCAACAACAAGCCACTTACCTTCGTACTGTCCAAAAGCATACGCCTGAAGACCGCCTAGCCCGGCTATTTCCACCGGCTCAATATATATACTGAATGGCGCTGTCTGCGAAAATACTGAAATAGTACACAATAATAACCCTGTAAACATTGATATTACCTTCTTCATTGTCACATTATTTTGGTGTAACTGGTTAGGTGGCACGCCGTCTGACCCAAAAAGGCCTATTTTTTTGTCTCAGACGCGACCAACCAACCAGTTACATTTCTTTTATCAAAATTGAAAATTAAATAGGATTCGGGTTGCTTTCAGATAAAGAGACCAAGGCCAATACTCTCAGTAAGACTGTTAAGTGCCATACATCGTACAGCCCCCCTTGCGCGCCCCACCATTCCTGTAAAAGTAATCATTAAATACCAAAAAAACAAGTCCATCCGAGAGAATCGTGAGTCTCTTTGAAATATCTTTTTAACACCGCCCCGCTGTTATAGTATTTTTACGGCCTCTACCGGGACATGAATGGTGCGAACAGCATGGCCCCGCCCTTGAACATCCGAGGACACTCCATTTTCCAATCGCAATACGCCCCGAGGACATACTGCCACGCAGATACCACAACCCACACAACTCGACCGTACAATGTCCTGACCGCGCTGTGCATAAGCCTTTACATCAATGCCCATTTCACAATGGGTAGAACAATTGCCGCAGGAAATACACTGCCCCCCGTTGGTGGTGATCCGAAATCTAGAAAAATATTTTTGAATAATCCCCAACAAAGCCGCCTGTGGACACCCAAATCGACACCACACACGATTACCCAAAATGGGATAAAAACCGGTGCCCACAATGCCGGAAAACATGGCGCCAATCACAAACGCATAGGTCTTGGAAAAAGCCAGCGAATAAGCACCCAAAACAGTGCCTTGCTTCCACGAATTTATCCAAAGCAATAACGTGGTCAGGGTGACAAATACCAAAACACCGTGTATCAGCCACCGCTCTATTTGCCAAGCACGAAGGGTTTTGTCAGAAAGGGTACGAAATGAATCCCCAGCCGTTTCGGCCAAAGCGCCGCAGCCACACACCCAGGAACAATACCAACGCTTTCCCCAAAAGTACGTGAACACGGGTACCGCAATGAAACTCATGACAACCCCCCAAAATACCAAAAATACCCCCAAATGTCCCGTACTAGAAAGCCAAAAAACCGTATCAGGAAACAAATATTCATACTTCAACGGCCAAAAATATGTAAAGTAAAACTCCGGCTGATGCATCAACTGCATCCACGAGGGCAGCAGAAAACTGAATACCAACTGAAAAAACATGACCGAAAGGGTTCTGATTACCTGATACCGCTGGTGTCGGTATTTAATAATAAAGTTTATCCCCAACAGCAATACCAAAAGTGTGTATATACTGCCATACACAAACCATTGGTCGGCCGAATTGCCACGCAATACCCGGCTCAATGGCTCAAATAAGTCAACCAAACCTCGCAACAACGCCGGAAACCAATACAAACACACATAAAAACCAGTAATGAACACGCCCAGCATCCAACCCAAAACACCGCGGTTGTGGAGGCTTTGAAACATGGCGCCGCGGTTGCGAATACCCCCCGTAACCCCACGATCTGCCGCTACAATATACCAAATAGACCCTCCTGAAATCAATGATATCGACATGCAAAGTGAATATACAGGCATCCACACCAGCCCCGTAACCACGGCGATGAGCATGAACAACAGCCCAAGGGCCACCATCGCAAGCGCTATTTTTTGATGGGTATTGGTGTGGTCCGGATGCGGTTGGGCAACGGACATACTGGGCGGTATTGCCTGGTTGTGCATGGTTATGTGTATCGGATTATTAAAAGCCTTTTAAACGATTGTATTGTTCAACTACCTGCTGTTCATACTGAATGGAAAACTCAGGATCAAAATTGGCCCATGACAGATTGGCCAAAACAGTCTCCAGCAACGCCTGCTCCTTCATCCAACGCTCACACACCTCCTGCCGGTAGCGAATACCGATAAGACAAAAACCGGTGACAACGCCGGTCTCCTTGTCATAATTGATACGGATAGATTTTGTACCTCCGGGGTGCTCCCAATAAAGACTGCCATAACACGCCGGCAATTGTGCAGGAACATCACCATACACTTGGTATTCAAGGTCAAAAAACTTAGCCGAATTGAACCAAATCCCAGGAGAATACTCCGTTTTCTCACCGCAAATAGTAGCCGCTACAGTCTGACCCATCATACGCCCCGTGTACCAAACCGCCTCAATAGAACGCCGACCCAACGCTGGTTTTCGCAGTTCCGCACAATCACCAATGGCATATACATCGGGCTGAGAGGTGGCTAAATAAGCATCCACCAAAATGCCACGGTTCATTTCAATACCTCCATCTCGCAGAAAATTGACGTTGGGCGCAACGCCAACCGCCAGTCCTACAAAACCACACGAAATTTCCGCTCCGCCACTTTGTACCACGGCCGATACCCTACCCTGCGCATCGCCCTCAACCGATACCAAGGCCGTTTCAAATTGAAGATCAATCCCGTGTGATCGTATATGTCGGGCAATCATGGCTCCCTCTTCGGGGGGCAGCATACCCTGCCAAAAACTTTTTTCTCGCACCAAAAATGTTACCGGAATACGACGAGCATGAAGCATTTCAGCCATTTCTACACCAATCAAGCCGCCGCCAACCACCACGGCCCGGCGGCCAGTACCAATCAAAGCAGCACTCATACGCTCCATCGATTCTACGTCTTGCAGGTGGTATAAACCCTGAACGCCCTCCAATGCTTCTCCCGGAACACCCGGACTGCAGGGCAGGGATCCGGTAGCCACAATCAAAGTATCATAATCAAGCATGTCTCCACGCTGAAGCAACACTCGCTTGGCCTCAAAATCCACCCGTATGACGCGATCCATGACGCGGTCAATGCGGTTTTTTTCCCAAAACCAATCCTCGTACAAGTACGTTCCAGACAACTTGACCTGATCCATAAACACGTACATCAAAGCCGGACGCGAAAAAGGTTGCCAAGATTCGTCAGATATCATGGTGATAGAATGATCACTGCGCTTCCGGATAAACCGAGCAGCGTTGGTGCCGGCAATACCATTGCCTAGGATGACTATTTTCATACAGCATTTCTATACGTTCTCACCAACAATATACAACGTTGGCAGGAGTCTATTCATTCAAGTTGTTGCGGTGGAAAATGCTTCAACCCAGAAATTAGCGATTCCCGGTATAGCAACTTCCCCACCGCAACAATCCTTCTGCCCCAAAGTACGCACTTCTCAAACGCCTTGCAAAAAAACCAACAAATCCAGCACCTTTATGGCGTTTAACGACGTTGTACTACAAATGGCTGCCGTTCTTTATGACCGTCTCCCTCCATAATTTCAAGATAATAAAGCCCATTGGGTATCGTCTGGGGCAATTCGATCCGGAACAGCGACCCAGAGGCCACTTGTGCTCGACGTGTCAACAACGTACCACCGACATCAAAAATCTGCCATTCTACCTTTCCAACCCCTCGTGAACCTCGATCAACCCACAGCGCACCATCCGTCGTCGGGTTGGGAAACAATAGGGATGGTGGCTGAGCCACTATTACCGCTACAGAAGCCCTGTTGACGGTCGGTGTTGTACCTGTAGGACAATCGTACGTATTGAGATGGGTCTCATAATAGGCCTGTGTCGTAAGGCGGGAGGCGATGTTTAAATAGGCCGGCGCAACCTGTGCAGGCAACGTGTATTGGAATATTTCCGATTGACCGCCATAAATACTCCCTACCGACGATCTGAATCGGATGGAATAAAAGGGCATGGCGTTGGGATTGCGTACATCGTATTGTCTGCCACTTTCAGCCGTAAACACAGACAGGTGCTCGGGCGTATGGGCGATCACACCGTCTGGCAACTGAATAGCCGTGTAAAGGAGTTTGCCGGCACAATTATTGACTACCCGAATTCGATACGTCAGGTGATGCTCTACATCTGTAGTAATGGAAAGGAGTTCGTAACGCATGCAGCCAATTACTTTCACATCACACGGTTGTTTCTCTTCAATGCCCACTTCGAAGCAACAAGAAGCCGTAGATCCACACAAGTCTTCTGCGGTGTAACAAACCATCGTAGTCCCGTTAAGAAACGCCGATCCGGAGGTCAATCCAGCCGTCCGGATAAAGGTCAGCCCCGGACAGAGACAGTCAGTTGTGGCCGTTGGAAGGTCGTACAACACTTCCAACGGTACATTGCCGGCGTCAACGAGAAAGCTAATATCAGGGGGACACTGGATGGATACTGTAGAAGGCGCCGGCGTTTTAGATACCAAGGTGTACCGCAACACCGTATCACAGCCCATTTGAGCCGGCAGGTTGACAAAGACGGTACCCGGCTGGGTGTAAGATTGCCCATTGATGACAATAGCCTCTCCCGGGCAGAGTGGAATGGTGTCATACAGCGTCACTTGCGGGTAGGCCAACAAACCATAATGAATGATGGTATCGCACCCAAGAGGACCCAACAACACCACCACAAACTCACCGGGAGCATAATAATCAACCCCACCATAGTGGTAAGGCTCCCCCGGACAAAGTGCAATATCATAGTAAATCTCTAGCGGAGGGTTCCGACAATGTGATGGCTCCATCCGTTCTCCCGATACGGTCGTTTCTCCTGCAATATCCTCCTTGGGAAGCCCTTGAGAAGCACTCACCGCAATGGATACTTCATCCGTTGCATCCGTTTCGGCATACTTCACCCCAGCAGGAGCAACGCTACCCGCTTCGAATCCAGTGGTGTCGGCGGGAATCACAAATCCCGTGGCGACACAGACCTTTCTGTTGGCGATAGCAGCGGCATCGTATGTTTTTTTGAAAAAGGGTTGCTGGCTGTTCAAATCAGCGGCGCAAAAAACAAGCGCGAGTGTCAGCATGGACAAGAAATCTACATGGTTTTTCATGGTATAGTATTTGGTTAAAGTTTATTCACCATTCTACGAGGGTAACCATGGAAGTTGGCTTTGATGATGCCCATTTGGATTAAAACCAGCACAAATCTTCGGGGTTCAACACCATACTCGTTCGGGTGTAACAACGAAATTTGTATTTTTTGTTTTCCTTTGCACTAAATTACAGCATTGATGTCTTGGAAAAAAACGCTCCCCTACTTCGCTTGGCAGTCTCTACTATACGCCAGAAACTTCAAAGGACTTCTCCAAATATGGCGCTACAGAGATCGCTGGAGCCGGTCGTTCGACCTTGGCAGAAATTCCGTAAACGACGAACTGCCCTGGCTCAACTTTGCGGCCATTGATTATTTACAACAGCAGCCGCTGGCCGACAGCAAGGTTTTTGAATTCGGCGGGGGAGGCTCTACCCTGTTTTTTTGTAAAAAAAGGGCAGACGTCACCACCGTTGAGGACAATGCCGAATGGTTTAAAATACTCACCAACAACGTTGCCGGCAAAGGATATCAACAATGGAAGGGATTTTTTGTACAACCGGAGCCTTATACCGGCAACACAAAACAGCGTTTGCCGGAGAACCCGGAGGATTTTATGAGTGGAGGCGCCGGACTTGGACATTTAAGCTACGAGCAATACGCCCGCAGCATCGACCCATTTCCTGAAGCATACTTTGACATCATCCTGATTGATGGACGAGCCCGCCCCTCCTGCATCCAGCAAGCCATACCACACCTCAAACCAAACGGCCTACTCATCGTTGATAATACGGAGAGACCGTACTATTTGATGCGTTTTTCTGAGATTATTGCAGAAAATTTTTCAGTTGAAATGGACACGCGTGGTCCTGTCGGATATTCCCCAGACTTTACCGGAACCACCATCCTACGAAAGAAAAAAGGATAAAAAGTTGCGTGAAATATTATTACCAGGAGTTATATGGTCTCCTCTAAGAAATAAACGGCTGTTTTATTGAATAGTGAAAAAAAGGGGCTTGGGAGGGAGGTAAACCATGTGCCGGCACATTGACTACAAAAATCGTATATTTCCAAAAAAAAGGGCAAATACATGAAACTCGCTGACAACACTAAAAAATCTATTAAGTCGATATTGCTAAAGCTTTGGGACTTTTACAGACATAAAAAATCATACGCCCAAGATGGTGAAGATGTTGTAATTGACGCCTTTATCAGTGATAAACCTAGAAAAAAAGGGTTTTTTGTGGACATTGGAGCGCACCATCCTGTGCGGTTTTCAAATACACACTTGTTCAGTAGTAGAGGTTGGAAAGGAATCAATGTTGACCCCACCCCTGGCAGCATGCGATATTTTAATTTGATGCGGCCGAGAGATATTAACTTGGAGATCGGTATTGGAGAGACGCCATCCACCATAAATTTCTATTGTTTCAACGAGCCGGCCCTGAATACATTTGATGCTGAACTGGCCAAAGAAAGGAATACCGGAAAGCCACATCGCATTGTAAAAACACTTTTGATAGACATTTTACCCCTTAAAGATGTTTTCAAAGCCTATTTACCAAAAAATCAGCACATAGACTTCATGTCCGTTGATGTTGAGGGATTTGACTTGCAGGTATTGCGCTCAAATGATTGGAATCTTTACAGACCTACCTATTTATTGGTTGAGGTCTTTGATTTTTCAATTGAAAATCCAAAAAAATCAACATTGTTCCAATTTATCAACAGCATTGGATATACATCCGTTGCCGTCTTAAAAAGGACGCTTATTTTTGTAGATACACAAAGGCCACACCATCCTGAGGAAACCTTTGCCTAACACTTGCCTGCCACAGCCGTGCCGGATATTCACCTTTTTTCAAAGGCAAGCAACTCTACCCTTCCGATTTTCGAGGTCTTGAGGGCTTTGGGCATGCCGTCGTAATAAGCATACACGCCTACCCTACGGCGTTCGCCGGGCTGCATCGGACCGTCTTTTTCCAGGGAAAATATTTTTTTCATCTTCGGGTCCTCCGGATTGAGCACGGTGCTGTACCAAAGGAGATTGTCTGTACCGAAAAGCAGCAATTCCAAACGCAGTTGAGGCGCTGTAATGGAGAGGGGATTGTTCAACACCCCGTTGATTTGCCAGGCGATTTCTTCAGATGCTGCTTCTCCGGCTTGTTTCGATGTGAGCATTTTCACGCCACTGACATCCTCCAAAAGCAAGATAGCGCCAGGAGAAACCTGTATGGCGCCGGCACCTGATACGCGGCAGGAGTGCGGGGTTCCGGAACATTCGGAGCTTGGCCACCCCGCGAAAAAAGCCGTTCGACCCTTGGGCGGTACCGCATCGGAAAAGGTGGCCATCGGCGCATAACGCGCTCCTGTAATAGTTAAAGGGTTGCCTATGGAATCCATTGGCTCCATTTTTAGCCATATTTTTTGCCACGAAGCCGACTCATTGGAGCAAATACCCGTGACAAAAAACTGCCCCTGTTCCACCCAGCAATTCAAATCCGTGATGCGCACATCCGGCAGCATTGCGTTCGGAGGTGGCACAACAGCGTCGAGCGGCGCCACAGAAGGCACCGCTCGACCACCACATTGTTGTCCCAGCAAAAGCACGGACAATAAAGTCAGACAAGCATAAAACAGACGCATAAAAAGGTTTTTACCGCGGTTATGGTTCAAAACCAATTAGTCACGACTACCAACCAGCATCCACAGCAGGTACACAAACTGCACAAGCGCGGCCAATGCTGCTGATACATAGGTCATCGCGGCCCACGTCAACGCATCCTTGGCACCATCATATTCTTCACCGCGGGCAAAATTGGAGCCATCCAGCCACGCCAAAGCACGGCGGCTGGCATCAAACTCTACGGGCAAGGTGACCAAGCTGAACAAGGTCGTGATGCCGAAGGCACCCAACGCAATGATCAGCAGAATTTGATTGTGAAACATACCGATACCGGCAATACCCGCCATGAAGAGGTACTGTTGCAAACTGGAAGCAATATTCACCACCGGCACGAGCGAAGAACGCATTTGTAAGAAACTGTATGCTGAGGCGTGTTGCACCGCGTGACCACACTCGTGCGCTGCCACTGCGGCAGCCGCCACGGAGCGACCATTGTACACGTCAAAACTGAGGTTGACGGTTTTATCCTGCGGATTGTAGTGGTCTGTGAGCTGGCCCTCTACCTGCGTGATTTTTACGTCGTAAATATGGTTGTATTTGAGCATCGCCGCCGCCACTTCTGCGCCACTCATACGATTGCTGAGGGGCACTTCTGAATATTTGCGAAACTTTCTTTTCAAGACACTGCTTATGCCAAAGCCAATGACCATGAAAACAACACTGATGAGTATCAACATGATAAAATTGTTTTAGTGATGGTTGTTTTAAACGAATAAAAGAACGCAAATAAAGGTGATTTGTTCTGTTTATGCAACAAAATTTATAGCGCTAGACCCGGTTTTCATCGTTCGATGCCGGGTAGAAAAGCTACATTTAGCGCTTTAAATGGTCTTAAACCCGGTATATTTCCACAATGCTTTGGGTATATTGATCCCCTCTGCTGTCTGGTTGTTTTCCAACAATGCCGCCACAATACGGGCCAGGGCCATGGCAGATCCGTTGAGCGAATGGGCCATTTGGATTTGACCATTGCTGTCACGAAACCTGGTTTTAAGGCGATTGGTTTGGAATGTTTCAAAATTAGAGACCGAACTTACCTCCAACCATCGTTTTTGTGCTGCCGACCAAACTTCAAAATCGTATGTTTTAGCGGATGCAAAACCCATATCGCCACCGCAAAGCAACAAAATCCGATAGGGTAATTCGAGTTTGGCCATCAATTTTTCTACGTGACGTACCATGGCTTGGTGTGTTTTGTAGGATTGCTCCGGATGGTCTATCACCACAATTTCTACCTTATCAAATTGGTGCACCCGGTTGAGGCCGCGCACGTGAGCTCCCCAGGCACCGGCTTCACGGCGGAAACAAGGTGTGTAGGCCGTCATCTTCATGGGCAAGTCTTTTTCGGCGAGTATTTCGTCGCGCACAATATTGGTCACCGGCACTTCAGCGGTGGGAACTAGGTAGAGGTTGTCAACCGTACAGTGGTACATTTGCCCTTCTTTGTCGGGCAGTTGGCCAGTGCCGCGTGCCGAGTCTTCATTCACCAGGAGCGGTGGGGCGATTTCCTCATAACCAGCCTTGACGGCTTCATCTAAAAAGAACTGTATGAGGGCGCGTTGGAGCCGCGCCCCTTTTCCACGGTACACGGGAAAGCCGGCCCCCGTCAGTTTTACCCCCAGTTCAAGGTCAAACAAGTTGTATTTCTTCGCCAAATCCCAATGCGCCAGCGCATCTTCGGGCAAGGTAGGGAAAGGCTTGGTCCAATCTTTGGCTACTTTGTTTTCTTCCGGTGTTTTGCCCTTGGGAACACTTTTGTGGGGGCAGTTTGGTACTGCATACAACAGGGTTTCAAGCGCACCTTCTGTGTTGCGCTGCAACTCCTCTTGGCCTTTGGATTTTTCCTTGAGCTGTGACACCTGCGCCTTCAACGCTTCGGCCTCTTCCTTTTTGCCCTGGGCCATCATTTGCCCGATTTGCTTGGACAAACGATTTTGTTCGGCCAAAAAATCATCGAGCAATTTTTGTCCACTGCGCCTATGCTCATCCAGCAGTAGAATATTATCTACAACCTTGAGCTGTTGAGATGTCCAGTTGCGCTTGCGAAGGCCACTCAAAATTCTTTGCTTTTCGTCCCGTATTGTTTTAAGCTGGAGCATATTTTTCACTTTTGATCGTTAATAATGAATCAAGATGGTTTACAGATTTTGTTTGCGTTCTCGGTTGCGGCATAATTTGGCGTTATTTTCATCCTTTTTTTGAAAAAAATGCGCGTTTTTTGAAAATTAATTCACAATAACCTTAAAAAT
>JBIPOY010000222.1:0-5785 GCA_044378705.1 Saprospiraceae bacterium | reverse complement strand
AGCTGGGGTGAATATCCTTCCATGGAGCACCAACGCAACAGACTCAGGCAAAAATCTGGGTGTTGGGGTATATGTAGTGCATCTGACCACATCGGCTGGTGTAGTGAGTAGGAAAGTACTTGTTCAACGGTAGCGTTGACGTACCATGCCGCGTTTGGTGAATTGGCTATGTGGTGGCGAAGAGAATGATGACATTATCAAGGGTTGAAGCGTGTAAAATGGTGGACATTTTATCCGAGGAACCATACTGATAATGGAACAATTCCCATCGCCATCACATAGCGCTTTCATTGGTCGCGGCACTGTTATTTAGATGATTTGATTGCAATCACACTTCATGCACAACCACTTTGTGCTGACCATAGTTGATTTCTTGTTTTACAAAAAATACACAATAAATAAATCTAATATGATCGGTTTTTTTGCTGTAAGGCACAAGATTTTGCTGGTGATCTGTATGCTTTTTTTGGTCATTAAAATTTCAGCTACATCGTTGAGCAGCGCACCCAATTGGACGGTCACGCCAGCCAATTTTCAGTACAGTATGCAGATGATTGTTCGCTTGCAGTACCAAGGTGTTTTTTCCAATACGCCTGGTTCTGTCATCGGTGTTTTTTCGGGAAACGAGTTGCGTGGAACCGCCACGGCGATCAATATTAGTGGTTCATTGTATTACTTTGTAACGGTTTACTCCAATTCGGTATTTGGAGAAGTACTTCGTGTGAAGGCTTATTATAGTCCGAACGACCTCGTATATGCGACGACCTTGACGCCAACGTTTTTGACAGGTACTACTTTGGGGTCAATAGCCACCCCTTTGTTGGCGAACATTGTTCCCGGGTTAGATTTTGCACCGGAGCTATTGAGCATTCCGGCCGATACAACGCTTCAGAATATTCCATTTAGGCCCATTGATTTATCGCGTTATTTGATCAATTGTGACGGAGATACGGAGGCTTGGACTGTTTCAACCAACGCACATCTTTCCGGTTCAGTGGCAGGCAATATTTTGACTGTGACCGCAATTTCCAATACTTGGTTAGGCACAGACAGTTTGTTGGTGACGGTAACGGATCAGACCTCCAATCAGTATTCAGCAAGCAGGTATATAAAATTCACGGTTTTAATGGATTATGGCCCGCCGGTCTTGTCGGCGGTGCCGGATCAGACCATATTATTGGGGGGTACTTTTTCAGATGCCTTGTTGGACAACTACCTCACGTACAGTGGACCTTGTCGGGAGTATGATCTTGAAGTTTTCCCCTACGAGGGTTCTGATGTTGATCCGATGTGGCCAACGGTGGCCACCGTTGCGCCATTTATGCGGATGGTGGTTCGGCCGGTTTTTGTGGAATCCCCATTGGTAGGTTCTGGTTCAAAACTGGCAGCGTATGTGAACAATATTTTGGTGGGAACGGCTACGCAAAGTGGGGTAGCGCCGTCTGTTTCGTATGCCATTAACCTTCAAAACCTGGCAGCCGGCCCCATTACTTTTAAGTTTTTTCACGACACAGGGCAGTATATTTACGAGATACCTACTACGGTCAACTTTGTTGCGGGTGGTACCTTGGGTTCTGTTGCATCGCCTTATTTGCTTCAGTGTTCGCCGTTGTTACCCGTCATAGTGACTGGTAACACGCTGCGCACCACGGTAATAAATACGGCTTGGTTGGGTTCTTTTCCGATGAATATTATGGTTGCTGATTGTGATTATTCTGAGGAGCGACGTGATACGGTTCGAGTTGTGTACAACGTGGTACAGGATAACAAACCACTTTTTGTAAGCGATTCTACGATTAATTTTCAAGAAAATAGCTGTGGCGCCGTGTACGATGCACTTGCGGTTGATTTGGCGGATACGGAGGGCAATGGCCTGACATATTCCATTCAGGGTGGTGCCGATGCTTCAAAGTTTTCGATAAATCCTGCTACGGGTGTGCTATTGTGGAATGGTTTTTTCCCGGATTACGAACAACCGCAGGACGCCAATATGGACAATCACTATGTCGTTGTGATTCGTGCTACCAATCAGTTGAATTTGTACACAAATATGACGATTACCGTTGCTATTACCGATCAGACGGGGGAGACAAATACAACCCAAATATTGGGTGACCGGTCATTTTGTCCAGCGGGGAGTGTGCTACTTACGGTTCAGGGGGGCACGATGTACCAATGGAATACGGGCTCAACTGCTGTTTCTATCACGGTGAGTACGGTTGGCGTTTACGTTGTAACGGTCACATCGGCGGGCAGTTGTGTGACAACATCTGCCACGATTACGCAAAACGCCTCCCCCATACCGTCCATCGCGATTGTGGAGAATTCTGGTTCGGCGAACAATGACGGCAGCCTGTGTATTGGATCAAGTGCTACCCTGACGGCATCGGGCGGTGTTGCTTATGCTTGGAGTACCGGAGCAACGGTGGCGGCGCTTTCGGTTTCGCCAACCATGACAACAGCGTACACGGTGACGGTTACGAATGCGAGTAGTTGTACGGCCACAACATCCACTTTGATCACGGTCGGTAACTATACAACGCCCGCCATCGGTATCTCAGAAACCTCAGGCGTTGCGAACAACGATGGATCGTTGTGCTATGGCGCCAGTGCTCTTCTGACGGCGTCGGGGGGGAGTGGGTATGTTTGGAATACGACGGCATCCACGGCCGCAATTTCAGTGAGTCCAACAGTTCCAACCACCTACACGGTTACGGTAACGAGTTCAGGTGGCTGTAATTCCACGGCCTCCGGTACAATAACGGTAGAGGGTCCAGTGGCGAGGTGTGTAACAGGCCCTATCAATGTTTTCATGGATCCAATTACGGGTCTTGCAGCAGTTCCGGTTGGTTTGGTCAATAATGGCTCGACAGATTATTGTGCTACACCCACCATCACGGTCACGCCAGCCAGCCTGGGATGTTCCAATCTTGCCACCAACAATACTGCGGCCAACGATGTAACGCTGTCCGTTACAGACTATTCGCCCAATACGTCCACTTGTACAACCAACGTGATTGTCAGTGACAATACCGCACCGGTGTTGGTTTGCCCCGTAAATCTTACCGTGAATGCGGACGCTTTGTGTATGGCTACGGCGCCGTCGCTAACGTTCAATCGCGCTGCAACTTCCAGCCCGGTAGCGTTGGAGTACTTTGACAATGCTGTAGCCTGTGGTATTGCTTTTTCCTATACGATTAACAGTGGAGGGTATGTGAACTATCCCGGTACTATTACCAATCAAGCGGTAAACCTCACAGCAGTTGTTTTCAGTCCGGGCGTCAATACCCTCACGGTGCGCGCAACGGACGGTTCTGCCAACTCGGGCACCTGCTCGGTACAAATTACGGTGAATGATGTAACCCCGCCGGTGATTATGTGTCCATCCAATCAAGTGAAGGGTACCGACAATCCCCTGTGTACCTACACGTATGCAGAAGCCAACGCCACTGCCACCGATAACTGTGGTCCGGTGACCATTACCAATAATAAAAACAACACCGGTTCACTGGTTGGCGCCAGCTTTTCTGCGGGTGTTAATGGTGTATCTCTTGTCAACAGCGTCGTTTGGACCGCAACGGATCCTGCAGGATTAACGCATTCGTGTACCCAAACCATCACGGTGTCTGACAATGATATACCTTCCATAACCTGCCCCACTGTTTCGGTAGGCGCCCTCTCTTGTACCTATACCGGAACGGCAGCTTTGAATGCCACGGCCTCCGACAACTGTTCGGCTGTTACGCTTTCCAACAATCTCAATTCAACGGCTACATTGGCTGGGTATAGTTTTCCGCAGTCCTACACGCCCTACACCATCATTTGGTCGGCGTCTGACGTGCAAGGCAATACCAATACTTGTTCATACAACCTAGTGGTGGCAGACAGCACCGGCCCTTCCGTTGTGCTTATCTCGCCACCCGGAATAGTTGTTTTTCAAAGTACTTTTACGGTTACGCAAGCGCCTGGTTTGTGTTCGCAAGCGGTATCTTGGTATCGCCCAAGTTATTTGACCCATGCCTTTACCGACTGTAGTGGCGGTGTTTCGATTCAGGAAGGTATTGCACTGGTCAATGGTGTAGCGGATCCCAATTTCTTTGCAAACAACGGTGTGACACCTTATCCGTATGATCCCGGTAATGCGCTGCATACTACCACGCCAGTCAGTGCAAATTTTGCTTTTGGCACGACCGTAATTCCTTATTTATTTATTGATGGATCGGGCAACGAGACGGTTATTACCGTGACGGTGACGGTTGTTGAAAACCAGCCACCGGTCGCCGTCTGTGTTGCAGGTGCTGTCAACATACCCTTGGACGCACAGGGATTCGCCCATATTCCGGCGGCCTCGGTGAACAATGGCTCTACGGATAACTGTGGAATAGCCAGTATGACGGTTTCACCGACGTATTTTGAGTGTGCGGCCATTGCGACCAACGGTACTGCTGCCAACAATGTGACCTTAACGGTTACAGACAATGCCGGCAACACGTCAACGTGTGTTTCCACGGTTGTGGTGTCTGATAATACGCTGCCTGTTTTTGGTTGTCCATCTACCTTCACGGTAGCAGCGGGGGTAGGGTGTACGGCCAGCGTGCCTGGTTTGGTTTTTTCGCCTTCCGCAACGTCAAGTGTTGGCGCCAGTGAGTTTTTTGACAACGCCCTTGATTGTGGCTTGACCTTTGACTACCAAGTCAATGGCGGCGCTGTTGTTGCCTATCCCGGAACGATCACGACCCAGTCGGTTGATCTTTCGGGAATAATTTTCAATGCAGGGTTGAGTACGGTCAATCTTCGAGGCAGGGATGCCTCCGGCAATATTGGCGCATGTTCTTTCTCGGTGAATGTGGAGGATCAGACGCCGCCGACTTTTGTTAATTGCCCTTCAAACATCACGCTGAATGCGAATACAGGCGGTTGTGGCAAAAATGTAAGTTGGACGCCCCCCACGTTTTCGGACAACTGTACCATTCCGTTGACGCCGGTTTCGTCGTACGTGTTCAGCACGCATACCCCCGGCACGTTTTTTTATTTTGGAACCACAACTGTTACGTACACGGCCAACGACGGATCGGGCAATATCAACAATTCCTGCACGTTCACCGTTACCATCAACGATACGCAAGCGCCATTGGCCCATTGCAAAAATGCCACGGTCACGCTGGGCGGCAGCGGTGTTGTGACGATGCCCGCAACGGCCATTGACGACAACAGTACCGACAACTGTTTCTACACATACCTGACGGATCCGTTCAGTTTTAACTGTAGTCACGTAGGAATGCCACAAACGGTTTCGTTGATAATTGTTGACGCAGGACTGCTCAAAGACACCTGTACCGCCACGGTGACGGTGTTGGATGGTCAGTCTCCGGTAGCACTTTGCAACATGATACCGGCGACGTTGAACCTCAGCTCGGTTAATCCGGGCCAAGTAACGCTCACCGCAGCCACCGTGGGGAATGCCACCGACAACTGTCTTGGCAGTGTTGGATATTTGCTGTCGGTGGATGGAAGTCCATTTGCGGCATCCTATACGTTCAATTGCGCCAATACGGGTACACACACGGTGCGACTTTTGGCCACGGATGGCGCGGGCAATTCAAATTCCTGCGCGGTAACCATTTCCGTAAATGACAACCTGGCACCGGTTATTACATGTCCGGGTAATCAAACCAGGGGCACCGATGGTAACCTGATGTCTTGTGGATATTCGTACGTAGGCGCCAATGCGACGGCGACAGACAACTGTGGTCCGATCAGCATTACCAACAATTTTAACAGTACC
>JBIPOY010000221.1:0-5793 GCA_044378705.1 Saprospiraceae bacterium | reverse complement strand
CTATTGCCCAAAGTTCGACCAATTGCGCGCCAATTTCGTCACACATAAACGTAACATTGGTAATTGGGTTGCCGCTGCCGTCAACCGGGAAGCCGGCGCCTGTACCGCTTTTGCGGATGGCATAGTGCAGCAAATTGGTCGGCGTACTGTTGTCTTCTGCGTACTGCAAGAAATCTGTAGCCCACAATTGAATCATGCCTGTTGGCATAATATTGACACTCAGGCCATTGAGGCATACCACCGTTGGCGCCTTACAGTCTTTGATGATGATGGAGTATTCACAGACTTTTTCATTGCCACAGCCATCGGATACAAACCATTTGATTTTATGGGTACCATAGGGCAATTGAGGTGTCAAGAAAGTGCTCTGGGCTTGGAACGTATTGAATTTTACACAAGCTGTTTTGTTGTTGCCATTCACTGTTTCCTGGATGGCGAAGCCCCATTTCTGGTTGTTGGGTACCGCACGGAAATCGAACTGACGTGCCGTTGCGGCGCCTGTTGCGTTGCCGAAGAGGATGTTGTTCCAGCCCAAGCCACCCGGCTGAGAGCCCAATTGAGTACTGTTGACCAACGTCTCCATAACACCATCGGCATCCAAGTCTAAAAACAATTGGTATTCGATGTTGATATTAGACCCGGAGCAAGCATCGCTGGCTGTGATACAAATATCTGATGGTGCTTCACTCAGGTCATGAGATCCAACGGTATTGTCCCACCAGTAGGAGGCATTCCAGAGCTCCGGATCATTGGAGGTCAAATCACAGATGGTAGCCGGGCTGGCTGGGCACTGCACAACCGGCGCTTGACCGTCAATAATTTTGATGATCTGTTTGTACGTATAACAGTTCGCGTTGGGGTTGTAAAACGTTTGGTAATTCGTTGCCGTTGCATCGGTGGGATTGATTTTCACGATGGTTGACTTCCACGGATCACCTACCAATTGAATGGGAGATACAATTGGCCCGGGCAGGTTCGTCGGGTGATTGGTGATGGCATTCGGGTTTGGATTGGGCACATCAATACAACTTGGCACCAAGTTAGGATTGTAAGTACACCAATTGATCACCTTCCAGGAGCGCTCAATTTTGAAGCACGCATCAGGAACAACGGTGAAAATTTCGTCTTGGTAAGAAACGCCCAACAACTCACAATCCTCGCCATTGAAAACAGGCTCTCCGTACACGCCGGTGCCGTCACAAGTAGTTACGATAACGTCATTGGGGAATTTTACAAAGTAATCCTGCTCGTAGTTGACCACAATACGCTGTGTACATTGGCTGGAGAGCCCGAAGCAGTCAAACGCACGGAAAGTACGAACGATGGTGCCTTTGTTACAAACGGAATCAAATTGCGCATAATTAACGCTGTGGGTCAAGCCTTTCTGGCCTTGGTACACTTTAGACGTGTCGAGACAGCAGTTGTCTGTCACCTTGGCTTTTCCGTACAGCCAGAGGCTGGGGTCAAAGTTTTCGCAACTCACCGTCACATTGGCAGGCGGCGTACATTCAGGCTTGATTTTATCTTGAATTTGAACTTGAATCACACATTCATTGTAAATAGGCTCGCCGTCCCAACCAATGGTATAATTACCGTTGGGCTCCACCTGATACACACGGAGGATGATTGATTGGGTAGTACCTGCCTCGCAGCAGTAGAATTTTATAGAATCCAGCTCGCTGGTGGCACGATCAAATTCGGTGAATGGGTCCGGAAACGCATCATTGCAGTTGGGATGCCCGTTTACAGCATTTAAGCCTAGGATGCAATCTGAGTAAGGTGGCATCCTGCGGACGGTAAATTTCACATTGTTGCAAGCATCATAGGAGCCATCGTTGAAGGCTGTTGCTTTCACCCAAGTAACACCGGCAAATTGGCAGCCGTTGGCCGAGGGCAGGTAGCAGTCGCTTGGATCATCGGGGCCGAGCGCCACCACAGTGGTTTCATCGCAACTGGCAACAGGTGGGACATCATCCTGTACGGTCACATTAAACTGGCAAACCGTACTGTTTCCACAGTCGTCCGTAATGATGTATTTGATAAGGTTATCGCCCAAGGGCAGGTTGTTGGCGTAGCCCAACACAGCCAGCGTGTCCGGGTTCCACATATTGTTACCGGGGAACGTCGTAAACGTACCGAAGATTGAATGCCCCTCACCGTTGAAGTCGTACCATTGTGCTTCGATGGTAGCAAGACGGGAACAAGCATCCGACACAATTAAGTTGGGAAGGTTGAAATCAAGTTGACAGTCATTGGCATTTGTTCCAACGGTCATATCTTCAGGGCAATCAACAATAGGGCCCTGATTGTCCATCACTTTGATCAGTTGTACATAAATGACCGGGTTGGTGGGGCCGGTTGCCAGACACCAGTCGAGCAGGGTCCAAGTACGCAGTATTTTGTGGGTACCATCACAGTCTCTGATAATTTGATCGTGGTAGGTTCCGCTCAATTCACACAACGCGCTGCTTGGCCATACGGGCCACTCCACACCAAACTCATTGACGTGTGGAACACCCGTGAAGGAAGGGTCTGTGGTTGGATCTTCACAACTTACGGTGATGTTGGCAGGCAATGCCAAATCGAAGGTGTGACGGCGATCAAAATATAAGTATTGAATACAAGTAGCGGTGTTGCCGCTGCCATCCACGGCAGTCCAACGGCGTACAACATAACCACTCAGGTCGGTGATGCCATTGATGGATCCGGTGCAACTCAGATCGTGCCAGTTGTCAATGTGTGACAGCGTATAATTTCCGCAATTTTCTTCTACCTCAGGATAAGCGTGGTCTATGCCCAATTCGTCGAGCATATACGCAGGGGTATAGTTTGTAACCGCGCAATTGAGAAAAACGTCCGTACAGGTTATGACTGGGGAAAGTTTGTCCTCAATGTGGATAAAACTCGGGCAATAATTGCCGGAGATCAGATCGCGTACGCGCATCTGAAGCGTTTGATTGAGATTGGCAGAAGTTGCGACAAAGTTGCCGGAAGATGGCACCCAGACACCATTTATTTTGGCCTGGACCTGTAAATTGCCACCGGGGCATCCACCACCTTCCAATATATCGTCGGGTTGAATTTCTGCTTCACAATTCTGGTCGAGTGACACCTGAAGCAAATCATTGCACACCAAGACACACTGAGCATGGGCCTCAGATTGGGTGAAAAAAAGCAATGCTGTCAGAACAAATGCACTCAAACCATTCGTAAGTAGTGTGTAAATCGGATTTTTCATGAAATTGATGATGGTAAATAATGGAAACAAATCAAAATTTTCGAGGTTTGGCTAGAACTTTTACAACATATTAGCCACAAAGTTAAAACACAAGGGAGGAGGCCCGCAACATCTCGGATTAAAATTAACATAAAAAGTCGCAAATCAACACAATAAAATTACGCTGTGCCAAAATGCGGCAATTTCAACGCCCTAAAACAAGCCTTTACAGCACGCCCAAGAGGGACAATTGTTATAAGTGGCAAAAACCGTGCCCCAGTGAGCATCTAAAAAAAACATTGCTCCAGATTACCCGTTGCATGGGCAGACGTGTTGTGTCTGTTGGATGAAACGCTGGTTGAAAATGGCAGTTTTTTTTTCAAAAATACCTAAAAAAAACATCCCAATGGGCATTATTCCTTGAAAAAGCAAGGAAAACATGGTCACTACCTAGATTTTCAAAAATAAATGTCTCTCCGATATTTTTTTGGCGGCAGGGTTTCAAGAGACCTTCATCAGATCAACACTCTACGATATTGACGGAAATTTGCAAGGCCAACCCACCATCTGCTGTTTCTTTGTATTTTGTGTTCATATCAAATGCTGTTTCTTTCATGGTTTTTATGACGGCATCCAAGCTTACTTTTGCCTTGGTCGGATCACTTTCAAGCGCAATCTGGCAAGCCGTGATGGCCTTGATGGCGCCCATGGTGTTGCGTTCGATACAAGGGATTTGTACAAGTCCGCCAATAGGATCACAGGTCATGCCAAGGTGATGCTCCATGGCAATTTCTGCTGCCATCATGGCTTGGTCATAGGTGCCACCCAGGCATTCCGTGAGTGCCGCGGCAGCCATGGCGGAAGAAACCCCTATTTCAGCCTGACAACCGCCCATGGCTGCGGAAATAGTTGCACCTTTTTTAAATAAGCTGCCCATTTCACCCGCCGTAAGCAGAAATTTCACAATATCTGCTTCGACAAACGCGTCGCTGAAGCAGACGTGGTACATCAGCACTGCGGGAATAACCCCGGCGGCTCCATTGGTTGGAGCTGTTACAACCCGGCCAAAAGCAGCGTTCTCCTCATTGACCGCAAGTGCAAAACAACTCACCCACTTTAAAATGTCCTGAAATGAATTGGTCCCCCGGCTGATCAGCCTAATCCAGTCATCCACATCGCGGTAAGGCTTGTTGGCCAATAATTTTCGGTTCAACGGCGCCGCGCGCCGGCCAACCTCAAGCCCCCCCGGCAAAATACCGTCCATGTGACAACCCTTGTAAATACATTGTTTCATAGTGGACCAAATATTCATCAGTTCCTCTGCCACCTGATCCTGCTGTCGCCAACTGAGTTCATTGCGGAGCACAATGGCAGAAATAGTACTTTTTTCTTTGGTACACCAATGGCGGAGATCGGCTGCTTGGTCAATTGGGAATGGCAACACGACGCTGCTTTCTAGGTCTTGCTCTCCCTCTTTCACCACAAAGCCGCCACCGACAGAGTAATAGGTGTGGCTTATTCCCGCTCCGTTTTGGTAAAAAGCGGTAAAAATCAGTCCATTGGCGTGATAGGGCAAGGATTGATTCGACAAGAATACAATATCGAGGTCAGGATTAAAGTGGATGTCATGCAGTCCGGCCAACCGGATACGCTGGGATGCTTTGATGCGTTCGATGGTTGGATGCACCGCCTCCACCGCTACCGTCACGGGATCATCGCCATTGAGGCCGAGTTGAACGGCGAGGTCTGTGCCGTGCCCCTTCCCTGTTTTGGCAAGGGAGCCATAGAGGTCAACGCGTATGGAGGCCACCTGCGGGAGGTCAATTTCCTGTAAAAAGCGTTGTGCGGCCCGCCAAGGTCCCATTGTATGGGAACTGCTGGGGCCTATTCCAATTTTAAAAATATCAAATACAGAGATTCTGTCCATGGGTTTTAGAGAAAAAAAATGGTTTGGTTTTACTGATTGAATGGTTGGAAGTGGTTGCCCCTGCGCGCTGAATGTTGTTTAATTGGTGTGGTGTACGTTATTCAGGGTTACTTTTGGGCGGCAAAATAGGGAAAACCGATGAGTGTGCTTCGGGCAAATGGGCTCAAAGCAAGAACTATTGGTTGATAAATTTGTATTTCTTTTGAAACGTAGGACGGTAGTTATGTCTTAGACAAAAAATTGGCCTTTTTGGGCCAGACATCGTGACACCGAAGTAGTGACCTTCTTGTAATATGGCTAAAAATGATGCTTACGCGGCGTTGCGCGTTCCCGACTACCGCAGGTACTTGGCCATGCGGCTCATGACAACCCTGACCGTTCAGGTGATGTCTGTTTCTGTGGGATATTACGTGTATGAGTTGACCAATGATCCGCTGATGTTGGGATTTATCGGACTAACAGAGGCAATACCTGCCATTGGCATCAGCTTGTGGGCGGGGCATTTAGCCGACAAACACAACCGACGGAACATACTCGTCGGCTGTATTTCGCTGTTGTTGTTGTGTTCATTGGCCTTGTGGATGGTGGTGTTGGGCAGTAGCCACCTTGGTAAGCCCGTATTACTGCTCTTCTTGTATTCGATCATTTT
>JBIPOY010000220.1:0-5797 GCA_044378705.1 Saprospiraceae bacterium | reverse complement strand
ATAGAGGCTATCTCGGTTGGCAATGGAACAGCCGGTCGGGAAACCATGGACTTTCTGGATAAAATCAAGTTTGACCGCCCCGTGGAGGTTTTTCAGGTCAACGAAGCAGGTGCCTCCATCTACTCCGCTAGTGAAGCAGCCCGGGAAGAATTTCCCAAAGAAGACATCACTGTCCGCGGTGCTGTCAGCATTGGCCGCCGATTGATGGATCCGCTCGCAGAGTTGGTAAAAATTGATCCGAAAAGTATTGGCGTCGGTCAATACCAACACGATGTAAACCAAAATCAACTCAAAGAAGGCCTTGACAGAACCGTCGAAAGTTGTGTAAATGCCGTTGGTATCAATCTCAATACGGCCAGCAAACACCTGCTCACCTACGTCTCCGGCTTGGGACCCGCACTTGCTCAAAACATCGTTGCCTACCGAACAGAAATTGGCAGTTTTCAAAAGCGCAGTGACTTGAAAAAAGTAGCCCGATTGGGCGACAAAGCTTTCGAGCAGTGCGCAGGATTTCTTCGGATCAAAGATGCCAAAAACCCTCTGGACAACACCGCCGTTCACCCTGAACGCTATGCACTGGTGGAAGAAATGGCCGGTGATCTAGGATGTAAAGTTGTAGATCTTATTCACGACAAGGCACAAAGAGCCAAAATAGATCCCAAAAAATACGTTCGGGGGGATGTGGGTTTGCCAACACTTCAAGATATCCTGAAGGAACTTGAAAAACCAGGGCTAGACCCCAGGGGCGCTGCCAAAGCATTTGCTTTTGCCAATGTACACTCTTTGGACGACTTACATCCGGGAATGGTACTGCCCGGGATTGTGACCAATATCACCAACTTTGGTGCTTTTGTTGATATCGGCGTGAAAGACAGCGGGCTGGTACATGTATCACAACTGGCCGACAAGTTCGTGCGCAATCCTATGGAAGTTGTAACTTTGGGACAGCAAGTCACGGTGCGGGTCGTAGAAGTTGATTATGCACGCAAACGTGTCGCCTTAACGATGAAAGGATTGTAGCAGACCAACTCATATTGATTACCCGCGCTGAGAGCGCAACACAAATAAAAAAAATGAACACACAGCCCAACAATCCCCTACACGGTAAAACCTTGCAATCCATCTTGGAAGCGTTGGTAGAGCGTCTTGGATGGGAGGAAATGGCAAATCGCGTCAGTATTCGCTGTTTCAGAGATGACCCGAGCATAAAATCAAGTCTGGTCTTTTTGAGAAAAACAGCCTGGGCAAGAAAAAAAGTGGAAGACTTGTACCAAGACACCATACGGTGACGACATGCCCTTTACACCCTACCCTATTGACAATTCCTTTCTTCTAAAAATCATCCATACTTTCGTCGCATGAATTACCAAACACATTTCCTGGAAAAACAACAAGACTTCGACCAAGTAATGGATTCCATCAAAAATCATCCTTGGATTGGTTTTGACACGGAGTTTGTCGGCGAAAAATATTATATCCCTGTTCTTGGTCTGATTCAGATCGTCACTGCCGAGGATATTTATTTGGTTGATACGCTAAAAATTACCCGACTTGACAAATTTTTAGACATCCTTTCCGATGAGCAGGTCTTGAAAATAACCCATGCAGGCGACAACGATTATCGTTTGCTTTATATCCTTTTTGGCAGTACCCCTCAAAATACTTTTGACACACAAATATCTGCAGGGTTTGTCGGATATAACTATCCTTCAGGATTTGGGAAGCTCGTGGAAAAAGAGCTTCGAGTTTCATTGGCCAAAAGCCATACCATTGCAGATTGGGAGGCTCGGCCCTTGGATCCAAAAGCACTTGAATACGCAGTGGAAGACGTGAAATATCTGCCTGCATTGTATGAAAAACTGACTAAAAAGCTCAAACATCATCACCGTGAATCTTGGGCACGAGAAGAAAATAGAAAATGGGAAAACCCTGCTTTTTATGTTTCCGCGCCTCACAAAGAGCTTTTTGCCAACGATTTGGTGCACCAACTCGAATTTAGGGAAAAAATATTTCTCATGCGACTCTATCGCTGGCGTATTCAAAAAGCCATTGAATTGAATATCCCGAAAGAAACCGTCTTGCAAACCCGCCATATCAGCACTGTTATTCGTGCCACAAAAGGAGGCCCAAATGCTTTTAAATCCAACCGCACCATGCACGAAGGTGTTTGGAAAAAACACTTGGACACATGGCTCTTGTTGTGGTCTGAACCCGCCACAGAAGATGAAAAAGATGTCTTAAGTGGGTTGGTAAAACCGGCTCCGGAAGATCAGGAACGCGAATGGACCATGGAATTGCTGTATCACTTGGTAAAAAAGCAGTGTATTGAACACGAAATCAGCGCAGCACTCTTGTTGCCTCGGGGCGACTTCAACCGATTAAAATCGGGCAGTGATCACTTTGACAGCAGTTTGCTGGAAGGCTGGCGGGCTGAATTGATGGGCGCTGAATTGGTGGCCTGGATGAAAAAAGGCGGGAAGGTGTCCATCGATTGGGTAGATCAGCAATGTCGGCTTTTGATGTAAAAAAGATGGATAAAATATTGCAAATCAATGACTTAAACATTGAGTTTAGCAGCGCTCGCGGCACAATATGTGCTGTTGACGGGATTTCATTGTGGCTTCATCCTCGAGAAACACTCGGCATTGTAGGTGAATCAGGCTCGGGGAAATCGGTTACTGCCCTTTCCATCATGCGACTGCTTCCAACCCCACCGGCAAAATTCATCCGTGGCAACATTTGGTTTCACCCCAAGGATCAGGCATCTCCGATTGATTTAACGGCTATTTCAGACAGGGCCATCCAAAAAATTCGTGGCAAAGACATTGCGATGATTTTTCAGGAGCCAATGACCTCACTAAATCCTGTTTTTTCTTGCGGCAACCAAGTAGCGGAAGCCATTCAATTGCACCAAAAGGTTTCGTTTGCGGAAGCAAAAATACAAACCCTTCAATTGTTCCAACGCGTGAACCTCCCCGATCCGCTGCGGATTTTCAACGCATTCCCGCATCAAATCAGTGGCGGCCAAAAGCAACGTGTCATGATTGCTATGGCCATGTCTTGTCAGCCTTCTGTGCTCATCGCCGACGAACCCACCACCGCGTTGGATGTGACCGTTCAGAAAAAAATCCTTGATTTGATGCGTGAATGGAAAGAAGCGTCTGGGCTGTCCATGATTTTTATCAGCCATGATCTCGGTGTTATTTCGGAGATATGCGATCGCGTTGCAGTCATGTACAAGGGGAAAATAGTGGAACAAGGCCCTGTACGTCAAGTATTGGAGGATCCTATGCATCCGTATACAAAAGGTTTGGTGGCCTGTCGCCCTTCCCTACACAAAAAAATGTGGCGGATGCCGACAGTTTCTGATTTTATGGATGGCAAGCCGTTCAATACGAGGGTCGTAACACCGGAAGATACATCCGTCCGAAACACCCATTTATATGCCCAAGAGCCCCTCTTACAAGTAAAGAATTTGTCCGTTCGGTTTCCTTCAAAAAAAAATTGGCTCGCACAAACGACCGGTTGGCTCAACGCCGTAGACAACCTGAGCTTTGAAGTTTTCCCGGGGGAAACCTTCGGGTTGGCAGGGGAGTCTGGTTGTGGAAAAACAACCCTTGGACGTTCCATCGCACGTCTCACCGCCGCCAATAGTGGGGAAGTATTGTACCGGGGAGTGGATGTATTGTCGATGAGTAACCGAGATTTTCGCCCCATTAGAAAAGAAATCCAAGTGGTATTCCAAGACCCGTATGCTTCACTTAACCCCCGAATGACCATCGGAGAAGCCATCCAAGAGCCTTTGAAAGTGCATCGTTTGTTTGATACCCATACCCAAATGCGCGCAAAAGCAATAAACCTTTTGGAAATAGTCGGACTTCAGGCCGATCATTTCAATCGTTACCCCCATGAGTTTTCCGGAGGCCAACGCCAGAGAATTTGTATCGCCAGGGCACTTTCGTTGAATCCTCGTTTGCTGATATGCGACGAAATGGTGTCAGCCCTTGACGTATCGGTACAAGCAACTATATTGAATCTTTTAAAGGATTTACAACAACAGTTTGGCCTTACCTATCTCTTTATTTCCCATGACTTAAGTGTTATCAAACAATTGTGCGACCGTGTCATGGTCATGAACAATGGTAAAATAGAGGCGGTTGGTTTCTCTGATGAGCTGTACCATAATCCCCCCACGGAGTATGTCCAACGTTTGATTGATTCCGTACCGGGAGCGCAATTCAGTTGCTGAGCGGGTGACAATTTTTAATACTTTGAAGACAATTGAAGGCAAACCTTTGATCAAAAGCGGCACTAAATTTGGCCATTTCTATTTGTCTGCCTAAAAAAAAGGGTAAATCTTTGATTAAAAGAGTCAAATGTGAAGTTTAAATAGAAAACAGTCGATTTTGTGTCCCCAAAATTTAAGGTTTTACATATTCTTTGTAATACCTTTGGCCATGGGTTTTACCAGAGGTTCTCCAATACCCACATTCGTAATTAATTTGGTTTTTAACTAAAATTGCTTTTAAACATGAAACGTAACCTTTTACTCACTTCCCTTTTTGTCTTTGCTTTTGCTGGACTTTTCGCTCAGCGCGTAGCAAATCCAAAAGCCGTGCAAATGGCCAAGCAAAAGGCTTTGCCTGCTATCAAGACTACGTATACCGGCTTTGAGACGCAGAACGGCCAAATGGCAGAATCTGTACCGCCTTCTTCCAATGCACTGCTTGACTTAGTTGGCAATACTGTTTATGACCTTCAATCCAATGGAGGTTCTGGTCACCGTGTATTCAACCACGGTGGGGGCAACCTGACGGGTGTTTTTACCATCAGTCTCAATGCATCCGGCTACTCAGATCGCGGTACTGGTTTGAACAAAAGTACGGCAGGCACTTGGGGCGCACCGCCTACTGCCCGTGTTGAAAGTGTACGGACAGGTTTTACCAACTTGGTTGTTACACCCAATGGCAATGAATACACTTTTTCTCACATTGGTGCAGGAAAAACCCACATGTGCAAACGCACGCCCGGTGGTGCTTGGTCTGAAAGCGATATCCCGAGCAGCACAACAGAACTCTGGTCGCGTGCAGCTGGTGGTGGCGCTGATGGCAACACCTTGCACGTAATTGCCTCTTCTATGCCAACCGGCAATGGTGGTACAGTGTTCCAAGGCATGAATGGTGTGGTACTTTACTGGCGCTCACAAGACGGTGGCGCAACTTGGGATATCCAAGATGCACTGCTCCCAGGCATTGACAGCACACAATTTACCGGAACTGACATTGAAGCATACGGCATTGATGCCAATGGATCAAATGTATCCATTGTTGTTACCAACTCTTGGAATGACTGTCTGCTTTTCACGTCTGAAGACAACGGAACTACCTGGACAAAGCGCGTTGTCAACGAATTTCCATTGGAAAAGTATGTTGTCAATACCGGATACGACACCCTTTCCCTCCCTGCTGATCCAAACCGTCCATCTACCGACCCGTATGCTATCTTTACGGCTGACGGAACAGTGGATGTATTGGTAGATGATCAAGGAATCACCCACGTTTGGTACGGCGCAACGTATGTTTCTGATGCTGACTTGACTGATACCGGCTGGACGTTCTATCCTGGCACCAACATCGGTATTGTGTATTTCAATACGTTGATGAACGACAACGAAGGCGTTATTTCTGGCTACTGCCCAGATATCAACAACAACCAAGTCTTGGACGTTTCTGACCTTTCAAACTACGGAGTAGGTTTGAGCTCCTTCCCAGCCGGATCTATTGACGCTGACGGCAAC
>JBIPOY010000219.1:0-5798 GCA_044378705.1 Saprospiraceae bacterium | reverse complement strand
TTTCATGGAAGGATATTGGAAATCAGACAGCCTTCGTTTTATCGGATCCAGGGGACTGACCTACGGGTGGCTACAAACGCTGGATAACTACAAGAAAGGCTATCCGGATGCCGAAACAATGGGCCGTTTAAAGTTCACGATTTTATCGGTGGAGCAGATAGCAGACCATTGTGCGTTTGTTGTTGGAAAATGGCAACTCACGCGCCAAAAAGGGGATGTCAGTGGCCATTACACACTGCTGTGGAAAAAAATAAACGGACGATGGGTAATCGTGGCCGATCATTCGAGCTAGTGCCGCGTCCAGTTAATGGGCCATTGACTGGACACGGCACTAGTCCACTTGTGACACACAACATCAACGTGATCAAACATATCTTACTGGTTATCAATTGTAACTGGTTAGCGTGGTCGCGTCTGAAACAAAAAAGTGGGCCTTTTTGGGCCAGACAGCGTGCCACCTAACCAGTTACTAGCACTTAATATTGCCGCACCAATGTTAATATACGCTGCATTTCGGCTTTCCACGGACGGTTCGAGCCCACAAAATTGTTGTGCATAAAGCTAAAAATCAATGTTTTTCCGCTGCGGCAAGTCACATAGCCACTGAGACAAACGACACCACCCATACTGCCTGTCTTTGCAAATACGAATGGCTTACCCCTATCCCCGGGATACCAATTCGACACGGTACCACTTACACCGCCTGCTGGAAACAACGACAACAACCTGGAAACGGGTCGTGTCTTCCACAGCCGGTACAACACTTGGACCAAACTTTGGGGCGTCATCAAGTTATAGCGAGAAAGCCCACTGCCATCAACCCATCGGGGCCGTTGGAGTATCGCAACAAGCACACTGTCGAGCATCCATTGTATCACCGAATCTTGGTCTAGGGTCTGGTATTTCCTGCCGCCACAGGCCATCAACAATTGCTCCGCAATAAGATTGTCGCTTTGGTACATCATGCGCCGCAACACGGTATCCACGGGTGTGCAATACAAGGTTTGCCAGTGCGATTGGGGTTGCTGGAAGTCGGTGGATGTTGAAAACGCAACGTCCGTCCCCAAGGTATCCGCCAATATCTGCCGAAGTGTTTCCGGTGTAAATGCGCTTGCCGGCATCGGAATAGATTGCTCAAAACCATCCAGAAACGCGCTGTCTGGTGCTGATGCCGTAAAAATGATGTTCGAATTTGAGGCTTCTTTTCGGGTTATGACCCCAGGTGGAGGCCCTCTATACGTTGAAAATGCGACGTTTTCCGCTGAAAAAAGGGGTGGAGTACACGTCCATTGGCCCGCTTGCTTTTTCCATTGCAGTAAATTCCCATACACCGGGAAAGCAGACCGCTCCGCTGAATAGGGCTCGTTGAAGTCATCCCATGACCAACCCGGTCCAAATCGGGGGACCGATTCCGGAATGATCAAAAACGGTTTGTGCTGCGCTTTGATCCACGCCAATCCCAACTGCCAGTCGGCAAAATCAGGATGCAAAAAAGTGGGGTCGCCAGTCCCCTTCAACAACAATTGTCCTCCTGTATTGTACGCGTATTGCAAGCTGGGAATGGAATCACCCAAAATTTCCAAACAAGCTGCCAGTGTGAGTATTTTCGTGTTCGATGCAGGCGTGAAATATTGGTCTCCCCGAACATCCACCAGCGTTTTCCCGGTGACGGGATCCAGCAAGGTAAAACCGGTAAAGGCACTGGAAAAAACAGTTGACCGGGTTATTTCATGCCGTATTTTACGATTAAGACGCGTTTCCGAAGTCCTGAATACGGTACAGGACGTGAACAACGACAACAGCAAGGTCAAACGCAACAGGACACTCATCGTTCTGCTGACGGCTTCACCAAGTGACTGTTTGAATAGCCATACCCAAAGTAAATCACCAAGCCGGCCAGCAACCAAATGAAAAATCCCGACCAGCTTTTAGCCGGTATTTGTGCCATCATGTAAAAACATGAAACCAGGCCAAGGATTGGAATCAATGATAGACGATGCTGAATGGTTGGCCAAACAAGTGACAAACAGGTGAGTACAAACAGCCACATGGGGATCTTGTGCTTAAACAGGCTCCATCCTGATTCATATTTGGCTGCCTCGGAAATGGGCAGCGCCGAAACTATTTTCTGATACGTTGGTGCATCCAATCCGTCCAGATACGTCGTAAGTACCCCGTTGACCGCCTGAAAACCGGTACTGTCCCGCTCCGTGAGGAATGCCTGAACAGCAGCGATGTCCCGTTCTGGTATTTGGTGCAACAAGGCTTCTACGCCCCGCATCTCACGCGCATTGGTCAGCCAAGACTTGCTGTCCTCCGCATAGGTCGTGAACAGCAATATCGCGGCGACAAGGAGTGCCAGCGGATAAACATATCGACCATTGATATACGGCGTACGGAATTTTCCACGCGGGGAATTGGGCCTGATTTGCATTTTTAATACACCGCCACACACCAACACAAAGGCAAAAAGGGTGCCCATACTGCACAAATCCAACACCGTATCACTGGGAATAAACAACATCGGAACCACCACAAAAAATCCGGTGATGATGGTGGCAAATGTCGGTGTGCGGTATTTTGGGTGGATATAGGAAAAACGCTTCGGAAGCAGACCATCGCGGCTCATGGTCATCCAAATACGTGGCTGCCCGAGCTGAAATACCAAAAATACGCCGGCCATCGCTACCACCGCACTGACGGCAATAATCCCCGAAAACCACTTGAGGTTGATTTTGTGGAATACGTAAGCCAGCGGATCGTTGACATTCAATTCTTTGTAGTTCACCATGCCCGTGAGTACCATCGCAATGATGATGTAGAGTACCGTACAGATAATGATGGAGTACAACATCGCCCGTGGAAGATCGCGCTGCGGATCCTTACACTCCTCTGCCGTCGTGGAAAGCGCGTCAAAACCAATGTAGGCAAAAAATACAGACGAAACACCCGCCATAACGCCTCCAAATCCGTTCGGCACAAATGGATGCCAATTGTCGGTATCCACATAGCCTACTCCTACCACGATAACCAATAAAACAATCACCAGCTTTAAGGCCACCATCCAGTTGCCCGCGGTCTTCGATTCCTTCATCCCAATGTACACCAATCCGGTAATCAAAATAGACATGATGATCGCGGGAAGATCCAAAACAATCCGCATGCCGCCGATGAAAGGCGCTGATTTCCAAGCCTCAAAGTTCTCAACCTGTGCCTGCGTAAGGTCAGCGGTGGACTGCCCGCCTTTTAACAGGGCCGTTGCACTGTCAAAACCTTGGTGTGCTGACACATAATCTGTTGTCGCCCAAGCAGGTATATGCCATCCCGCGCTGTCGCACAGACTGGTAAAATAACCCGACCACGATACCGCTACGGTGATGTTACCCACGGCATATTCCATCACCAGTGCCCATCCGATGATCCAGGCAATCAACTCCCCAAAAGCCACGTATGAATAGGTGTACGCACTGCCCGATACGGGTAGCATGGAAGCAAATTCCGCATACGCGAATGCCGCAAAACCACAGGCCACCGCCGTGAAAATAAACAAAAACACCACGGCGGGACCACCATGGTAACTCGCCGAGCCAATGGTGCTGAAAATTCCAGCGCCGATGATCGCAGCAATACCAAGCGCTGTGAGATCCCGCACCCCCAGATTCTTGTCTAAACCGCCAGATCCGTGAATTTCTTCTTGCTTCGCAGTAGCAATAGCGTCTTCAATGGATTTTTTGCGAAAAAGATTGTCGAGGAATGCCATAGTCGTTGTAATGGTTTGAACGTTTTCGAGGGCAATGTAGGATTTTCTTCAAAAACGTTGATACAGTTCCGATTGGGAAATGAAAAAGGGTTTAAATTAATTCAATAAAATCTGGGTTATTCACTCACAATCAATTGGTTATGTGTATTGCTGGATCGGCACAATTTTTTTCGTGTAACTGCACCCGCGATTTTTCAATCAAGACGTTTGAGAGATGTTAACTTTGACGCGTGTAAATTCGCTCATTTCGAGCAAGTCTGGTGCATGTTGCTTGAACAGCGCACAATAAAACGCCATCAAACCCTGTCCAACTTGGGGCAAAGTTCGGGCATGAAAATAGTGCAAAGCTGTGTTGACGTAGGGACGGTTTTCTGACCGTAAGGAGAGAAAGATAAGGCGGTACAGAAGCTGAACGACCAAGGCTTTAGGGTCACTTCCTTTGAGCCGGGACGACACGCACTGTCCAAACAAATTGAGATGTTTCACAAATCAACAGGAGTGGCCGGAATCCGTGGTGCCGAATTTGCCAACATGATTTGGATGAGGCCAGGCTCAACGGTCATTATGCTGGAGCCACCAGGAATGTTAGATTATGGAGTGCAGCATTTGCTTGCCAATCTGCTCGACCTTCACTTTACGCACCTAAAAACAGGGGAAGAGACTTCCTTCCCAAGACTGAACCCTGAGGTGATAATCCCGTATTTAACCTTCGATTACGCATGAAGAAATACCCAAAGATCATTTTTATCTCAGAGAATACAGCCTCGGTAGGTCACCGTTTCAGGGTTATGCATACGGCAGACGCTCTGGAGGCAAACGGATATAGGACCGAGACGTATGATCTGAAAGACATTACAGACAGTTTTTTGCTGCCTGAGTGTGATATGCTGGTCATATTCAGGTCAGCCTGGAACCACCACCTCAATCGGATTGTGAATGTGTGTAAAGGAAAGGAAATCCCCGTCATATTCGATATTGATGATCTCTTTTTTGATGCAGATATACTCCACAACGGATACTGGGCATATTACGACGAATTACCAGAGGAGGCCAGACATTTATGGATGCTTAAAGTTAATGGCTACCGGAAAACTCTGGAGCGATGTGATGCCGCCTTGCTTTCAACTCAACCGCTGAAAACAGCGGCAAGCAGATTTTGCCCGCACACCTGGCTACTTCCGAATACACTTGATAAACATCTCGTTACAGCCGCAAATAATGCCAAAAAAACAATAAAACCATCCGAAATTGATGGGAAAATAAGAGTCGGATTTGCCAGTGGCACGCCAACACATAAAAAAGACTTCGGAGTAGCCGTTCAAGGAATAAGTCGGATACTCGGCGAAAACAACAACATTATACTCACTATTTTGGGCGCGCTGAATCCGGCAGAATATTCCGTGCTCGCGCCTTATATGGATAGGGTGGAAATACGACCGCATGTGAACACCGGAGAGCTGGCTTCAGAAGTACATCGTTTTGACATCAATCTCGCGCCACTGGAAATAAACAATCCTTTTTGTGCGTCTAAAAGTGCGCTGCGCAGTATTATGGCAAGTATTGTCGAGATACCCTCTGTGGTGAGTCCCACACAACCACTCCGCGAAGCTGTGGGAGAGGGGAAGTACGGCCTTATTGCGCGTAATGATGAAGAATGGTATGAGGGTATCCATACTTTGATAGAAAACACAGCCTTGCGAAATAGGCTTGGCACTGAATCCAATATAAATACCCTCCAAAATTTTGGTCCGGAGGCAGGAGTATCCATGACGTTAGACGTTTTTGATGCTATCATCCGGGATTGGCGGTCTTGTAAACCTCGATTTTTTTAATAAGGTATGCTGTGGAAACAGGCTGTTTGATATGCTTGCCAGCGAGGGAACTTTCCACTAGTTCCACGGAGGAGTCTCCACCAACATTCCCTTGGATTCGCCCGCTGATCATTATCTTTGCACTGATTCAAAAGAATTCGGGCTGGACGAAATTCAGTAACAACCGTAATCAATGGTTTACAGTAATTATCACTTGTATGTTTGGA
>JBIPOY010000018.1:0-16869 GCA_044378705.1 Saprospiraceae bacterium | reverse complement strand
AATTTCATTGGGATTGGTCCAGATGACATCTTTGAGGTCTTCGTGGTCAATTTCTACGCCGGAATCTAGTACGGCGACAATCACTGTTTGACCTTTTTTACCTTTTTCTTTGAGGCGTTTGAGGGCTTCATCGCCTCCGGTACCGTTTACATTGTCCCGACTTGGCTCAAGGTTGAACCAACTATCGGGTGCTTTGCTTTGTGCAGACGCCGCTATTACAGGCAGGCAAAGTGCTGCGATGGCAATTATTTTTGTTAAACGCATGGTTGGAAAAAAATTTGGTTAACTACTATAAAGAGCGTGTTCAGATTTCAAACATTGTATGCAATCCGTAAATCAAACGTCAAAAATACTGTTTATCGTGTTCTAATTCGAAAGAATAGACAAAAGTAGCATTAAAAGGTTCCATCGGCATCTTTTATGGTTTGTAACGGGTTGGGTGGCACGCCGTCTGGCCCAAAAAGGTCCATTTTCCGCCATACTGTGCAGATTTTTTGACCGAAGCGCTGCCGCGGCCTGTAAAAACCCGCTTCGTCTGGCAAAAAATGGCCTTTTTTTTGTCTCAGACGCGACCACCTAACCAGTTACTATGGTTTTTCTTGGGGCTGTTTTAACCACGGGGACCAGGGGTATTAAGGATGGTTGCAGACGGGTTGCCCCATTGTTTCAAAAAAATGCAAGGCCATATCTTGTCCGTCAAAAACGCCGTACGAGTTGTGCCACATCCAATCGCCCAGGTTGATGTATCGGCTGTGATTGTTTTTTAATTTCCAATCAATGGGGAGGTGACGGTGCCCGAAGACAAAGAAGTCAGGTGTGAGGCCGAGGTCAATTTTTCGCTGGCAATATTGAAGAAGCCATTCATGGTTGTCCCCGAGCCAGTTTTTCTCTTCCGGTGGGGTGGCGGCCCGACTATGTTTGGAGAAAAAAGTAGCGAGTGTGGTGCCCATATCCGGGTGCAACCATTGGTATAGCCATTGGCTGGCGGGGTGCGTAAATACTTTTTTCATTCTTTTATACCCCAGATCTCCCGGACCGAGCCCGTCGCCGTGGCCGATAAAAAAAGTTTTCCCCTGTATAGAAACTTGGATGGGTTGACGGTGAACGGGTATGCCAAATTCCTGTTCGAAATATCCAAACATCCATAAGTCATGGTTTCCGGTAAAGGCATGAATGGGCAAGCCTCCATCGCGCAGTTCGGCTAATTTACCCATGATACGGCTTAGTCCTTTTGGAATGACGGTTTTGTATTCAAACCAAAATTCAAACAAGTCGCCCACCAGATAGATGGCCTCGGCATCGCGCGCGGCCATGTCGAGCCACCGCACCAACTGCCGCTCGCGCGCGGCACTGGTCAGTCGTGCGTCAGCGCCCAAGTGAAAGTCTGATGCAAAATAGGTCTTTCCCGCAATTCCGGTGTTGGAAGTCATACCCGTGGTACTGATTGTTTTTTACGAGGTGAATGGTTACAATTTGTGCTTTGATGCCGCAAAGTTATCATCCCAAACCCTATATTTGTCCCCATCCGTTATCTAACCCGAAAATAGACACAATAACAATATGATCATTGTTACAGGAGCTGCAGGATTCATTGGTTCATGTATGGTGCAACGGCTCAACGAAGCCGGCTATACGGATGTGCTTGCGGTCGATGATTTTAGTCGGCCCGACAAGAACAGGAATTTGGAAGGTAAGCAGCTGTGGGGCCAGATGAACCGTCTCAACTTTTTGCGCTGGCTGGAGCGCAACCACCACGAGGTAGAGGCTGTCATACACCTTGGGGCGCGTACAGATACCACGGAGACCAATGTTGATATTTTCAACGAATTGAATCTTGAATATTCTAAGGGACTTTGGATGCTCTGTTCAGGGTTTCAGATTCCGTTTTTTTATGCCAGTAGTGCCGCAACGTATGGGCTCGGTGCGTTGGGCTATTCAGATGATCACGCGCTGATTCCAGACCTTCAACCCCTCAACCCTTACGGTCAAAGCAAGCAAGATTTTGACGTTTGGTTGCTGGAAACCATTCGGCACCAGCCCTCCTCTTTCCAAAGTAGTTGGGCAGGTTTTAAGTTTTTCAATGTGTACGGTCCCAACGAGTACCACAAAGGTCGTATGGCCTCGGTCATTATGCATACGGCCCAAAAGATCAAAGCAACGGGTAGGATGCAACTTTTTCGCTCCCATCGCCCTGATTTTCAGGATGGCGAACAAAGCCGCGATTTTATTTACGTGAAAGACGTGGTGGATGTACTACTCTATTTTTTGGAGAATAACCCCGCCAATGGTATCTACAACCTCGGCACCGGCAACGCACGCACCTTTATTGATTTAGCCAAAGGCACCTTCAGCGCCCTCGGCATAGAACCCAACATTTCTTTTGTTGATACGCCTCTAGATATTCGAGACACGTATCAATATTATACCCGGGCGGATATGCATAAACTTCGTGCTGCCGGCTACCAGCAGCCCTTTTGCGGATTAGAGGAGGGGATTGAGGATTATGTAAGGCGTTATCTAGCGAAAGATGAGTTGATTTGGTAAAGCACAGAGTTACAAATTTAGCCAGTACACCACTTTCAATACAATCGCCTTGTTTTTAGGAGAACGAAATTTTACCGGTGTAAATTCAATGGGAACAGCATAGGAATTGTCGGTGTACACCAGAAACATATCGGATGCCGGTGCAAAACGCCACTGAAGGCGCGCATTGATGTTGAAATTGTTGGCTTGTGTGTTGTATTGAACGAATGCGCTGCAGAATAAGTCACGCCGAAATGACAACTCGGCCCTCGGACCGATAAGCCAAATGTTGGCAGAAGGGTAGGGTGCCGGTTGCCGAATGCTGTTGTAGCTGAACAGTATGGAGAATAACCCGATGGGTTGCATTCTGTAGGCAACCCGACCTTGAATGCGCACAATGTCGCCCTCGTAAAAACTCCCGGCATTTACCTGAACTTCTCCCTGCCAGTTGCGCGATGTCCCGCTGGTGAATTCCATGCTTCCACCCCAATTGCTGTAGCCGCCCACCGGAAGTGGCTGAGTGTTGACTTCGTAGAGGTTGGTTGGATCAAAAGGTTCAAAAAGAAATATGTACTCATTCCCAATGGATACATTGATAAAAGCCTGGTCCTTGAATCCGACCCCCGTGTACATTGCTATGTTACGATCGGTCTCCTTTCCATTCAGACCGTACGTGAGATCCCCTTCTACGCCTGTATTGTATTGCGTGATATGCTTGGCCGCCCAGCCGTTTTTTGGGTAAAAACTAAACCCTATCCCGGGAAACAAACTCTGTACACCCGGGCGCGGCACAAACCCCGCATCGGCGGTATAGGAAGAGTCAATGCGGTTATAACCCATTCTGGCGTTAAAATTGCGGTCCTGATAACCTAGGAAGCCGGCCATGGTAGCTCCACGCTGTTTGGGATCAGGCGATAAAGAGCGGTGGTAGTACCACTCTCCCTCCCATCGGTTGTCTTTTGAATAGAGGTTGTACTCTAGTCCTGCCACACGGTTCCAAGGCTGCCAACCCTTTCGTTGTTGTTCTGTCAGTGCGTCTAACGATTGTTGTTTATTGACAAATACTGCGCTGATGGTACTTCGGTTGAATATTTTTTGCTGTACGGTTGCGACGGTAAAGTTGGAGGAGGGTAGCACGGAGGTGGAATCCCAGTCTTTCCGGCCGGTTTGCATATTCAGCAAACCGATACGAAGGTTGTCTGTAATTTTCCCACTCAGCCGTGCTCCGGCCAGAATGGGTACTTTTTCGTTTTGCTCTTTTACCGGGTTATAGGCGAGGCCAATTCTTCGGGAGAAAAAAGGGCGGGTATTGGGAAACCCGAACATGGCGAACAAATCCCTGTTTTCAAGAAAAAACTGCCTTGTTTCCGGAAAAAACAATTCAAAACGGCTCAAATTGGCTACTTGACGGTCCACCTCTACCTGGCTAAAGTCCGGGTTAAGCGTCAGGTCGAGGTTGAGCCCGGAGGTGATGGCAATTTTTGCATCACCGCCGGCATTGCCTGTCCAGGTTCTTGTTTTTTCGGTGACCTTCAGTGTTTGTTCATCGCGTACGTAATCGAGTGCATGGCCGCCGATGGTGTAGGGTATCAAGCTGATGTTGACACCAGGTTTGGGCGGCGGGGTGTCCCAAACAAGCCTACCGGCAAAGGTGAGGTTGGTGGGCCGGTATTGGAAGGGCACCGGCGCCCACACCCCTGTTTCAAAATCTTTTAATTTTGTCCGGATAAATTGTAGCTCCCAGGTATTTGCTACCTCCGAAACAGTGTAACGGAGAGTCTTAAAAGGGATGGCCATTTCTACAATCCATTGATCTTCTTCTGATTTTACGGCTGAATACCATTTATTGTCCCATTCCAAGGCCAGATTGTCGCCATTGGCGATCAGTCCTTCCCGTTGAACATTGTAGGGGCTCACGCTAAAGATAAAGCCATTCAGTCCGTCTTTGGCGGGGCCAAGCATCACATTGAGTACGTCGGTGGTTCCGCTGCCAAAATCTCGGCGTAAGCTTTGAACCGTGTAATCTGAACGGCGCTGGTGGCAGACCCCCCCGATATAGAGGCTGTTGTCGTCAAAAGTGACCCGTACTTCGGTAAGCCACTTGCTGTCGGCCGTGTCATTGGGGAATACCAGTCGGAAGTTACTGGCTTTTTCGCCGGTTTGCCAAGCAGATTCATCCAAAACCCCGTCGAGTTTGATGGGTTGAGAGGCCCTGGAAATATGGAGCTCGTAAGCACCAGCATTGTTGCCTTGTGCCAGTGCTGACAGGGCGTTGGCCCAAACAAGGGCGTAAAGCAGGTATCTTTTCATCATGACAGCGTTTTTAGGAGCAGTTGTTTTTTGCAAAAGTAGTTACAACTATGAATTGGTACCAACGCTACGTATGGAAGTTGGCGGGTCTGTTGGCGTGATGGGTCTTTTTTATGACCTGATCTAGGCAAAAAGAGATTGGTAGGGCTGTAATAGGCAGGAGAATGTCGTCCAATAATATTGTTAATAACCGCTACTTTTGTGCCTGTTATTTTGACCCATTATCCCGTTCAACAGTTATGAAACAACACAATTTTTCCGCCGGACCTGCCATATTGCCTGCTTCCGTATTGAAAGAAGCTGCTCGTGCCGTGGCCAACTATGAAGGCATGGGGCTGAGTTTGTTGGAACTCTCGCACCGCGGCCCTGAGTTTATGGCCATTTTGGAAGAGGCCAACGCCTTGATGAAAGAAATCATTGGGCTTCCCGAGGGCTACCATGTACTTTGGCTGACAGGCGGCGCCAGTACACAGTTTTATCAAGTGCCGTTCAACCTTTTGAATGAAGGCGAAACAGCGGCCTACACCGATACAGGTGTTTGGGCCAATAAGGCGATAAAAGAAGCCAAAGCCTTTGGACACATTGCGGTTGTTGCGTCATCAAAGGATGTGAATTATAGCCATATTCCAAAAAAATATAAAATTCCGAAAACGGCCAAGTATTTCCATGTAACGAGCAACAACACCATTTATGGAACGCAGTTGCACAAATTTCCAACAGCGCCCGTACCCATCGTCTGCGATATGTCCTCGGATTTTCTCAGTCGGCCTTTCGATCCGAGACCATTCGGGTTGATATACGCAGGCGCCCAAAAAAACCTCGGCCCCGCAGGTGTGACAGTAGTGATTGTGCGTGAGGATATGCTGGGAACTGTACAACGACACCTGCCGGCCATGCTTGATTACAGGGTTTTTATACAGGAGGATTCCATGTACAATACGCCGCCGGTATTTCCGATATATGTCTCCATGCTCACCTTGCGTTGGATCAAAAAAAGTGGAGGGCTCAAGGCGATGCAGCGCAAAGCAAAGATAAAAGCAAATCTGTTATACGATGAAATAGACAGGAACCCGCTTTTTCGAGGCACCGTTGCAAACGAAGATCGGTCTCTGATGAACGCCTGTTTTGTAATGGAGGAGCGATATCAGCACCTAGAAAAGGATTTTTTGAAACTATGTGAAGCCAATGGACTTGTCGGGCTCAAGGGCCACCGCTCTGTGGGTGGTTTTCGTGCAAGTCTTTACAATGCCATGCCTCGATCAAGCGTCGCCGTACTGGTGGATCTCATGCGTGCTTTTGCAGAAAAAAAGTAGTTGCTAAAAATTAATGGCCTGACAGAAGGTAGTGCAGATATATTTCTTGTGGCGCTACTTTCTGTCAGGCCACTCCAGAGAGGTTACTTCAATTCGCCCGGTACCACGACTAGGCTTTTCAAGCCGCCATCCCGGATCAACCAAACAGGGATACTGCGGTCAATGGTTTCTTCCGCCAGGGCTTTGTGCAGCAAATCAATGGAATCCACCGGTTTCCCTTCAAACTGAATCAGTACATCGCCGGCGCGGATACCCGCTTTTTCTGCGGCTCCGTTGGGTTCAACAGTTTGAATGAGGATGCCACCTTTGATGGGTATTTCTAGGGCATTGAGCCATTTTGCCGGCAGTGGTACCGCTTGGGCACCAATACCGATATAACCACGGCGCACACGGCCTTCTAAGATTAATTTTCCCACCACAAACTTCGCCAGATTAGAGGCGACAGCAAACGAAAGGCCTTGGGCAGACAGAATAACGGCCGTATTCACGCCGATTACTCGACCGTGAGAATCTACCAGCGGGCCGCCGCTGTTGCCTGGGTTGAGCGCTGCGTCTGTTTGAATGACATCATCAATCAGCCGGCCATTTTGGCTGCGTAGGGTGCGGCCCAGGGCACTTACTACGCCGGCAGTCACAGAATATTGGAAGCCAAAGGGATTACCAATGGCGATGGCAATTTGTCCGACCTGAAGTAGGTCGCTTTCACCGAAAGTAAGGGTGGCGAGGTTGTCACCATCAATTTTGAGGACTGCCACATCCGTAGCGGGGTCATCGCCCAAGGTGTGAGCCAAAAAAGAACGTCCATCCGGGAGGCTGGCTTCAATGCGAGTAGCGCCGCTCACCACGTGGCTATTGGTTACTACATAGCCATCGCTGCTGATAATAAAGCCACTGCCAGTGCCCGAGGCGTTATCGGGTTGCTGGCGGTTATGGCGCCGGTTGCCTGTTTTTTCAACTTTTAAATGTACCACCGCATCGCTAACGTTGCGGGCCACACGGGTTACCGTTTGGGAATAGGCGTCCAATAATGATTCATCTGGTACGGATGTAGTACGAGTGGTGGAAGAGACATTGCCGGCCTCTTTTTCTGTAGCAAGGAAATTAAGCATACCAAGTAAATTATAAAATGAGGTAAACCGCTCAAGGGGGTAAGATCAAGGGCATTTTTAGCTCAGATGTGACCATCGGTGGTGGTTACAAAATGAAAGAAGGCATTCAAGTAAAGATTGAAGCCACAAAAACATGCTTGGCTAGAATGATGCCAAACGGTTTTTTGAACGAAAGAACGACAGAATGGCAGCATATACAGGAAAGAAAACTTGATCATTGATACCTTGAAAAGGCAAGGAGGCAATGTTCCGGGTATTATAGAGGGAAACCGGGAGAGGTTTTAAAAAAATCATGAAAAAGGAAAAGGACAACAATGGAAACAGCAAAAAGGACCAAAAAGCCGTAAAACTAGCGTGAAGGGGGTAATTACAGGCAATAATCCAGCAAAAGCGTGTATTTTTGTGCTAGATTAAAGAGCAAAAACAAAGGGAAATGAGCGGGGGCAAAACTTTTTTAAGAATATTTTTAAAACTTCTTGGAAATAAGAAATTTGTTATGCTACCTTTGCGCTCGCTTTTGAAGGAAGGGGAACAGAATAAAGGTTTCACGCACTTCAAGGGTAACACCATCAATTTGAAATATTAAATCCTTTCGGGGTAATGAATCAAAAAATTCGCATCAAACTTCGGTCTTACGACTACAACCTCGTGGACAAGTCCACTGAGAAGATCGTGAAGACTGTGCGTGCGAGTGGAGCTGTTGTAACTGGCCCGATTCCGCTGCCAACCGAGAAAGAAGTGTTTACGGTATTGCGTTCACCGCACGTAAACAAGAAAGCTCGGGAGCAGTTTCAGTTGCGCACACACAAGCGCCTTATTGAAATTTACACACCGACGCAAAAAACGGTGGATGCTCTCTCCAAGTTGGAACTCCCGAGCGGAGTTGACATCCAGGTCAAGCTCACCTAATTAGCGTCTCTGAATTAAACATAAGTCTGCGGTTTCCGGCTTAGGACAAAGTATCTGGTTTACCAGATAACTGCCTCGGTCGAAAGCGGTTCCGTACCAACGGAATGTCCGCTTTTGTCGTGTCCACACCGCTGAAAGCCGTTTGAAAAATAACAGCAATCGTTCAAAATATTAAATTCTGACTCAAGTGAACGGTCTGATTGGAAAAAAATTAGGGATGACCAGCATCTACGACAGCAAAGGTAAAAATGTTGCTTGTACGATCATCGAAGCTGGCCCATGCGTTGTAACGCAAGTGCGCACTGAAGACACAGATGGCTACACAGCTATACAGTTGGCTTACGGTGACCGCAAATTAAAGAACACTCCAAAGCCATTGATGGGGCACTTTAAGGCAGCAGGCCTTGAAGAACCACTTCATAAGGTGAAAGAGTTCCGCGACATGAACCTTTCCAAGAATCTGGGAGACGAAATCACCGTTGGTGAAGTTTTTCAGGAAGGCGATAAAGTAAGTGTAGTGGGAACGTCGAAAGGCAAAGGCTTTCAGGGAGTTGTAAAACGTCACGGTTTTGGTGGTGTTATGCAACAAACCCACGGCCAGCACAATCGACTCCGTGCACCGGGATCATTGGGTAACTCTTCTTTCGCTGCGAAAGTAATGAAAGGGATGCGCATGGGTGGTCACATGGGCAACGAACAGGTGAAATTGCGCCGTCTGCAAGTATTGAAAGTGTTCCCCGATCAAAATTTAATTTTGGTCAAAGGCGCAGTGCCGGGTCACAAGGGCGCTTATGTCTTCATTGAAAAATAAATCGGAAATGAAAGTTTCGGTCTATAATATCAAGGGCGAAGCCACTGGCCGCTCGATCGAACTCCCGGAAGAGGTGTTCGGTATTGAACCACACGAGCACAGCGTTTGGCTCGACGTAAAGCGTTTCTTGGCAGCACAACGTCAGGGTACGCACAAGTCGAAAGAACGTCGTGAGATTAGCGGTTCTACCCGTAAGTTGCACAAACAAAAAGGAACAGGTGGTTCACGTAAAGGTGATATCAACAGCCCTGTCTTCCGAGGTGGTGGCCGTGTATTCGGTCCACGCCCACGCAACTACGATATACACGTGAATGCAAAAGTAAAACGCCTTGCACGTCGCAGCGCGCTTTCTGCCAAAGCAAAATCCGGTTCAATCGTAGTCGTAGAAGACTTTTCGTTTGATTCACCCAAAACGAGTGCTTTTCTCGATATTCTCCGTTCGTTGAATGTTGCAGATAAAAAGCCACTCACTGTTCTGGGTGATTATGACAAGACCCTTTATTTGTCTTGCCGTAACCTCGAAAAGGCTGCTATTGCTCCGGCAACTGACCTTAATACGTACCAGATCATGAATGCAGGCGCTGTAGTTATTACCGAAAGCGCAGTTCAAAAGATCACAGAAAATTGCGAATAAATAGTCATGGCTAAGCAAATTTTGATCAAGCCGGTTATTACCGAAAAAGCGACGAAACTCGCTGACAAGCGCAACTGTTACGCTTTCGTGGTAACAAAGGGCGTCAATAAGGTTGAAATCCGCAAGGCTGTTGAACAAATGTTCAACGTCAGTGTGGAGTCAGTAAATACAATGGTTATGCCCGGCAAACCAAAGTCGCGTAGCACCAAAACTGCCATCGTGAAAGGTACGAAGTCTTCCTACAAGAAGGCGTATGTTACCCTCACTCAAGGCGAAACCATCGACCTATTCGGTGGAAATGATGAAGAATAAATAACCACGACTCACTCGCAATAAGAGTAAGATATGGCAGTCAAGAAATTTAACCCGATCACTCCCGGCCAGCGTTTTCGTGTGGCAATTAAGAGGGACGAACTGACCAAAGGTACAGAACCTGAAAAGTCATTGTTGCTCTCTTTCGGAAGCACCGGCGGCAGAAATGTACAAGGTCACCGTACCATGCGTCACCGCGGTGGTGGCCATAAACGTCGCTATCGTATCATCGACTTCAAACGCGATAAGCAAGGCGCGGCAACGGTTCAATCTATTCAGTACGATCCGTACCGCACAGCTTTTATCGCACTATTGGAGTACGCTGATGGCGAAAAACGCTACATCATTGCACCCAAGGGGTTGCTGGTGGGCCAAAAAGTACACGCAGGAACTGGCATTGCCCCGGAAACGGGAAACTCCATGTTCTTGTCTGAAGTACCGCTCGGGGCCATTGTGCACAACGTAGAAATGCGTCCTGGTCAAGGTGGTATCCTCGTTCGCAGTGCCGGTACGTCCGCTACTATGATGGGGCGCGAAGATCGCTACGCAGTATTGCGAATGCCTTCCGGCGAAACCCGTAGGATTTTGTTGGCCTGCCGGGTTACCATCGGCACGGTAAGCAATACCGACCACAACCTTGAAATAATGGGTAAAGCAGGTCGTAACCGCTGGAAAGGCTGGAGACCGCGCAACCGTCCGGTAGCGATGAACCCTGTCGATCACCCGATGGGTGGTGGTGAAGGTCGCGCATCCGGTGGACACCCAAGGTCACGTAACGGTATCATGGCAAAAGGTCAGAAGACAAGGAGCCGTACCAAAGCGTCTAATGCGCTGATTATCAACCGCAGAAAGACAGGTAAATAAAAACATGAAACAAAACCATTAAAGTGGTTTTTCATTCATAACTCATCATTCATCAATTTAGCAAATGCCGCGTTCACTCAAAAAAGGTCCATATATCCACCATACGTTGTTGGAAAAAGTGGCCAAGGCAAAGCAAAGCACTCGCAAGCAGGTGATCAAGACTTGGAGCCGCTCATCGATGATTAGTCCCGACATGGTCGGTGAAACCATCGCGGTTCACAATGGAAAAACCTTTGTGCCTGTGTTTGTGACTGAAAATATGGTTGGCCATAAATTGGGCGAATTTTCACCCACTCGCAATTTCCGTGGTCACGGTGGCAGTAAAAAGTAAAACTTGATACTGGAAACTAGATACTTGGAAACCGTTCGCCGGCCAGCATCCAGAATCCTCTAACCAGCATCAACTATTAATAAAATGGAAGCAGTAGCAAAACTGAGAAACGTTCCGATGTCACCGCGCAAAATGCGCCTGGTGGTGGATAATATCCGCGGCAAAAATGTGGTGGATGCCTTGGGTATCCTTAAATATACCAACAAAGAAGCCGCAGTTTGGCTTGAAAAGTTGGTGCTCTCAGCTGTTAACAACTGGGAACAAAAAGCCGAGCAAGATGGCGCAGCCGATGACTATGGACTCTACATCAAAACAGTGTTCGTAGATCCAGGTAGTATCATCTATCGCTTTTTGCCAGCGCCACAAGGCCGCGCTTATCGCGTCCGCAAGCGTCGTAATCACGTGACCCTCGTTGTGTCAAACAGCGTACCACTTGATTAGTTAGTCTAAGAAACCTGTTCAATCACATCATCACTCATTCGTACCAATATAATGGGTCAAAAAGCAAATCCGATAGGCAATCGTCTGGGCATCATCCGTGGTTGGGATTCCAACTGGTATGCTGACAAAGACTTTGGTCTCAAAGTGGTAGAAGACGAAAAAATTCGCAACTACCTACGTGCCCGACGTCCAAAAACAGCAACGGCTGATCCACGCGATCGTAACAAGCCTGTTCAATATGGCATATCTCGTGTCGCTATTGAACGTACGATGCGCCGCGTAACAGTTACCATTCATACCAGCCGTCCAGGCATTATTATTGGTAAAGGTGGTAAAGAGGTTGATCTGATCAAGGAAGAGCTCAAGGTACTCACGGGCAAAGAGGTTCAGATCAATATCTTCGAAATTCGTAAGCCTGAATTGGATGCGAATATCGTCGGCGAACAGATTGCCAAGCAAATCGAAGCACGTATCAACTACCGTCGTGCCATCAAGGGTGCCATTCAAGGTACCATGCGTGCAGGCGGAGAGGGTATCAAGGTCCGTATCAGTGGCCGTGTAGGAGGAGCAGAGATTGCCCGTACAGAAGAATACAAAGAAGGGCGTACGCCTTTGCACACTTTTCGTGCAGATATTGACTATGCACTCGTTGAAGCCCAAACCGTTTATGGAAAAATTGGCATCAAAGTGTGGCTTTTCAAAGGGGAAGTTTTGCAAAAACGCGAATTGACGCCTTTTGCAGCAGCTGAAGGCACCGGCAGTGATCGTCGTGAAGGAGGAGATCGCCGTGAAGGCGGTGGAGACCGTGGCGGAGATCGTCGCCGTGAAGGTGGAGACCGTGGTGGAGACCGTCGTCGTGAAGGCGGTGGTGGAGACCGTCGGGAAGGCGGAGATCGCCGAGGCGGAACAAATTCGCGCGGCGGAGCAGGTGGCGGTGGTAATCGTGGTGGTAGCGCAGGCGGTGCAAACCGTGGCGGAACTGGCGGCGGTGGCAATCGAGGCGGCAGTGGCGGCGGTGCAAACCGTGGCGGCGGCGGCGGAACACGCTGATTTTGTACGCATATTGAATCAACAATTCATTCAAATTCGAGTCAATAGTATTGATTGACAGGCTTTTAAATTCATCAAACGATGTTACAGCCCAACCGTCAGAAATATCGCAAACAACATAAAGGCCGCAACCGTGGCTTGGCCCATAAAGGAAGTAGTATCTCCTTCGGTTCATTTGCGTTGAAATCTCTGGAGTTCAGCCGCCTGACCGGCCGTCAATTGGAAGCAGCCCGTATTGCGCTCACGCGTCACATGAAACGTGAAGGCAAAGTGTGGATACGTGTATTTCCAGACAAACCAGTTACGTCTAAGCCCGCCGAGGTTCGTATGGGTAAGGGTAAAGGTGCCGTAGATCATTACGTTTGTGAAGTGCAACCAGGTCGTATTATTTTTGAAGTAGAAGGTGTTAGCGAAGAACTCGCGCATGCTTCTCTCCGCCTAGCGGCTCAAAAACTACCGGTGCTTTGCAAATCCGTTACACGTCACGACTTTGAAGGGTAAACTTTTAATGAGGCTGTTGAAAAAAAGATCATCGCTTGATTTTCAATTTTTAGGCAACCAATTATCACAATAAAAAAATGGCAAAGGAAAAATTTGCACCTGCTGAATTAAACGATGACCAATTGGGGACCGAACTCCAAACAAGGGAGCGTGAGTACCAGCAAATGAAATTCGACCACGCTGCGAAAGGCATCGCCAATCCAATGGAACTTCGTGACCTGCGTCGAGACATCGCACGTATTCACACGGAAACCCGGCGTCGCGAGATGGTCACTATGACCCCTGAGCAACTGCAAATGCGATCTAAAATTCGCGCACGCCGTCGTCGCCAAAAATAACCAGCACTTTTAGCAAGAACAATCTACATCGTCATAGATGGAATCACTAGTCAGAAATCTTCGCAAGCAAAAGACCGGTGTGGTCGTATCCAATAAAATGGACAAGACCGTCGCTGTCAAGGTGGAACGCCGCCTCATGCACCCGCTGTATGGAAAATTCGTAAAGCGTTCCAAGAAGTTCTTCGCACACGATGAAGAAAATACCTGTAATGTGGGTGATTTAGTCCGCATTATGGAAACCCGCCCGCTCAGCAAAAACAAACGCTGGCGTTTGGTAGAAATCATGGAAAGAGCGAAGTAATACTCCGGTCGTCAGTTATTTGATCCATCGAATACGGAATTTCCGTTCGTTAAATCAATTGCTAAAAACCGAATAAAAATTTAAAAGTCATGATCCAGCAAGAGTCCCGTTTGAATGTAGCCGATAATTCTGGCGCTAAAGAAGTGCTTTGCATTCGTGTCCTTGGACATACACGCCAGCGCTACGCAGGAGTGGGCGACACTATTGTCGTCACGGTCAAAGATGCATCTCCAGGCGGCTTGAAAAAAGGTACAGTATCCAAAGCTGTTATCGTTCGTACCAGGAAAGAGATTCGCCGAAAAGACGGTTCTTATATCCGTTTCGACGACAATGCAGTGGTACTCCTAAATGCCTCCGAGGAACCAAGAGGAACCCGTATATTTGGGCCTGTTGCGCGTGAGCTCCGTGATAAAGACTTCATGCGTATCATCTCTTTGGCTCCTGAAGTTCTGTAATTTTTGAAACTTATCTATTTGAAGGGTTGACCTGTCAGGCCGATTTTCAAATTCTTACATTCGATAACAATGGCTACGAAAAATACATCGAAGCGTTTTGCACCAAAACTACACATCCACAAGGGTGACAAGGTGATTGTCATTGCCGGCGACGACAAAGGCAAAACCGGTGAGGTAATTGAGGTGATTCCCAGTAAGGCTCGTGCTGTTGTGGAAGGCGTTAATATTGTCAAAAAACACGTCAAAGCCACACAAAACGAAAGCGGCGGTATCATTGAAATGCCCGCTTCGATCCATATATCCAATCTCTCTTTGGTAGATCCAAAGTCAGGAGAGGCAACGCGCATCAGCTACCGTGTAGAAAACGGTGAAAAGCTGCGCATTTCAAAAAAATCAGGCAACGTCATTAAGTAATGAAATACGTACCTCGTCTCAAGACTAAATACCAGCAAGAAGTGGTGCCTGCTCTAATGCAGCAGTTCAACTACTCTTCTGTGATGCAGGTGCCTCGTTTGGAGAAAATCTGTATCAACCAAGGCATCGGGGAAGCTACCGGCGATAAAAAGCTGATCGATAATGCTGCTAACGAACTTAGCATCATTGTAGGCCAGAAAGCTGTATCCACAAAAGCACGCCTTTCTATCTCTAACTTCAAACTTCGCGAAGGCATGCCCATCGGTGTGCGTGTTACCCTCCGGGGGGAGCGTATGTATGAGTTTTTGGATCGCCTTATCTCGATATCACTCCCTCGTGTTCGTGACTTCCGCGGCATCAACGATAAGTCTTTTGACGGTCGTGGCAATTACAGCATGGGTATCACGGAACAAATCATTTTCCCTGAAATTGATATTGATAAAGTGAGCAAAATAATGGGTATGGATATTTCTTTCGTAACAACGGCAAAAACAGATTCAGAAGCTTTTGCCCTGCTGAAAGAAATGGGAGTGCCCTTCAAAAAATAACCTAAGCCGTTCATTTTTAAGTAATAAAGAACCATGGCAAAGAAATCAGTCATCGCCCGCGAACACAAGCGCCAACGCATGGTTGCCAAGTACGCAGAGTTGCGCAAAAAACTGAAAGAGGCTGGCGACTACGAAGCGCTAGACAAACTTCCGCGCAATGCCAACCCCATTCGTTTGCACAATCGCTGCTTGCTAACGGGTCGTCCAAAAGGATATATGCGCAAATTTGGCGTCTGTCGCGTCAAATTCCGTGAATTGGCTTTGTACGGTAAAATACCAGGTGTAACAAAAGCGTCCTGGTAACAAAATCTCCTTTGTTCAGTTGTATCTTTACAACGAGCAAAGCAAAACTATCAACTATCAACTTTTTGATAAAATGCACGTCACCGACCCGATAGCAGACTATCTGACCCGCATTCGCAACGCGCAAATGGCGGGCCATCGTATCGTAGATATTCCGGCCTCTAACTTGAAAAAAGCGATCACGGAAATTTTGTACGACCAGGGTTACGTCCTCAAATATACTTACGAGGAGAAGAATGACACGAACAAACAGGGCCTTATAAAAATCGCTCTGAAGTATGACCAGTCCACCAAACTCCCGGTCATACGTGAGTTGGTCCGCGTCAGTCGTCCAGGTCTTCGTAAATTCTCAGGAGCCAATGATATTCCTCGGATTATCAATGGTTTGGGTACCATGATCGTATCAACTTCAAAAGGTGTGATGACGGATAAAAAAGCCCGGGAATTAAATGTAGGTGGGGAATTACTCTGCTATATTTGCTGATCAACCCTTTTGTACATGGCTTTTTGCCATACGTTTTGAACAAAGAATAAATCGCCTAAGGCCTCGTGCTAAGGGATAAAAAATAAACGGATATGTCACGCATTGGTAAATTGCCAATTCCGCTCCCATCCAAAGTGGAAGTATCGGTAGCCTCTGATAACACTGTCACGGTGCAAGGCCCAAAAGGTACGCTCAGTCAAAAAATTGACCCTGATATCTCGGTCAAAATTGAGGAAGGTGTATTAAATGTTGAACGCCCCACCGATCAAAAAAGGCACAGATCGCTTCACGGCCTGTATCGTGCTCTTGTAAGCAACATGGTCGTCGGTGTAAGCCAAGGCTATACCCGCGAAATGGAAGTGATCGGTGTAGGTTATCGCGTTGAAAATCAAGGAAATCTTTTGACCCTTACCATCGGTTACTCTCACCCGATTATATTTTATATTCCGTCTGAGATCAAGGTAACTACGGCTATGGAAAAAGGCTCGCCTCCTTTGATTCGGTTGGAAGGAATTGACAAAGAATTGCTTGGCCAAGTGTGTGCCAAAATCAGGGCCTTCCGCAAACCTGAACCTTACAAAGGAAAGGGTATTATGTTTAAAGGAGAAGTTATTCGACGCAAAGCAGGTAAAACTGCCGGTTCTAAAAAATAACTTTTACGCTAAATTCGGTCATCTTTTTTTCTTTTTTCGGTGGCTGACCCAAGTATCAAAAATTGAATACCCTGCTTTTCCGGTCGGATATCGGAATTGCTCAAATAAAATACAGTAATGAAACGCACAAAAGAGCAAAGCCGCAAACGTCTGCACATGCGTATCCGCAATAAAGTAAGCGGAACGTCTGAACGTCCTCGGTTGAGCGTTTATCGCTCTAATAAGGCCATCTACTGCCAATTGATCGACGATCTTAAAGGCCAAA
>JBIPOY010000218.1:0-5811 GCA_044378705.1 Saprospiraceae bacterium | reverse complement strand
TTTCATCCCCCTCCAGACAAATAATATCAGACAGATTGAGGTATAGAACCGCGCCCCTCGTCAACAATACCGGCAACTTGTCGAGGGAGGGATGTTGAGAACTCTGCATTGACAACAATTGACGCAACTCGTCTAGACGATGACGCAAACTTCGCTGGCGAATCTCCGCCCGAGCTTTCTCGATGGCCTCTATTAATTGTTCAGGATCAACAGGCTTGAGCAGATAATCAACCGCTGATTTGTGCATGGCTTGAATGACGTATTCAAAATTGCTGAAAGCGGTGAGAAATACAATTGCCACGTTGTCAAACAAGGAAATATCGAGTCGGTCTAGGAGATCGAACACATTGCCGTCTCGCAACTCAATATCCAACAACCACAGGTCAGCCGGCATATCTGTCAACAATTCGTAACCATCAGCAATACCCTCCGCCTCACCAATCACCGATACCTCGGGACAGTGGGTCGCCAGCAAACTTTTTACCAATTCTCTTACCTGGGGGTTATCTTCAATCAGGAGGACGCGCATAACATTTTTTTAATCCGAATCTCGGCAACGGTACCACCCTCTAAACCAGGTTTGAGAGAATAAGTGGCCGGATAGCCCAAATTGCCCATCAAAAGTAATCTTTTCTGTAATAATTCTCCTCCCCGTGACCGATAACGAAACAATTTTTCCTGATTTACCGACTGTTTAGACTTGCTCAACCCATCGTCTTTTACCGTAATAACAAGGCTACCACCCTCTTCCCAAAAGATAATTTGGATAAAACCCGCCTTTCCTGCTTGGGATTGTACCCCGTGAATGACGGCGTTTTCGGCCAAGGGCTGCACCAGAAGCGGCGGAATAGAAATTTTTTCCGGATGGGTCGCTACCTGATTTATGATCTCATATTCAAACGGAGGACTGTGTTGCATGGACTCCAGTTTCAGATAGTTATCAAGAAAACGAATTTCTTTGTCAAGGGTAATGGTGGGAAACTTGTAAGGGCCACTTTTATCCGGAGGCATAGAAAGCTCTAGTATTTCACGGATAAGTCGGGCAATACGCAGCAAATGACCCGCAGCATCAGCTTTGCCACGGTTGACAATGGAGTTTTGAAGCGAACTCAACAAATTAAAAAAAACATGCGGGTTCAGTTGTGCCTGTACCGTATTCAATTGTGTTTGATGCAATTGCTCCAGTAAAATCCTACCTTTTTTTTCCTTTTTCCACCAAAGTATGGCAAGCGCCACTGATACTAAGGACCCCACATAAAACAACCACTGAATAAAGCCACGCTGCATGAGGGGTAGTACTACTCGCAAAGACCCCTGCGTATAAAGCCACGTTGCAGCCTCCCTTCCGGGTATTTTTACCCGAAACCGAAGGCTGTTGGTTCCGTGTTCCAACCCGACAAGGTGCATGTCTGTTAACTGATGCGTCCACTGCCATTCACCTCCATTCACCGAATATTCCACGGCAATATTGTCCGCATTCTGATTTATGAGACTGAGATCAACAACAACCGTATTGCCATACACGATTTGCGCTGCTGCTGTTTGTTGAAAAGTCATTCTTTCGCCGTTTATCTGATCCAACCGCAGCACCGGCCTCGACAAACTTGTAGGTTGATGCTCTATTTTTAGACGCTGAATACCATTTCCCGCTGCAACCCACAAATAGGTGCCATCATAACTGGCTCCGTTCTTCGTAGATTCTAACAATTGAAATCCGTTTTTTTCCGACCAGTATCCTTCCATTTTCGGATTTTGGATGGCCGTAACATTGAGTAAAACTATTGCCATCTCGGTGACCACTGCAAGTCTGTGATTGGGAAGTAGCACGATGTTTGTCACCGAGGAGGTAATCAGATCAGCCGCAACCGGAACCAACTGATTGATCAGGTTGTGCAGATAATAGAGCCCATGACTTCCGCCCGCCAACAAAACACCCGAGGAATCAAACAATAGTGTACTGATACGACCGACACTTGTAAATATTTTTTGCCCTTGAACCTCCGAACTTATTCGTGCAATACCGCCACGCCCCGCAACCCAAATACTACCATCGGCTGCCACCTCAACATCAGAAACCCCCTCGCCCAGCGTAATCGCTTGCGGTAAGGCAACAACCCTCGGTTGGCCCAGTAGTGTTTTATTGATCCCGTACAACTTGGTACCGGCCACCCAATAACACTGTTGGAACGGATCCCAAGCAAAGGCTTCTATGGGCTCTCCCAACCGAAACAACTCCGGCTTCCCATTTTTAACATGATAAAAACCTTGATAACCTCCAAACAGAAGGCTACCCTCCGGACCCTGAAGTTTTCCCGAAAACAACTTTTGCCCCTCTTCGTGGGGGGGCAAGGCGTGGTGAACGGGATTCGACTCGCCCGGCACAAAACTGATGATGCCATCATAGTATGAGGAAACCCAGATAACCCCCTCTCCATCCACCAATACAGACCACGGATGCCTCGCTTCGAATAATTCCACCCGTTCAGGTCCATACGGGTACATCACGGCATAGCCCTCGTCTGTAGCAATGTGTATACGCCGCTGCTGATCGAGGAACACATGGTCAACGCTGTTGAAATGACGAGTATCTATTGATCTGTAGTAATTTCCATCCCGGTACCAATATCTATTCTGATTGAAGCCGCTGTGTTCAAATACCGCAGGAGCAAGTGGATGGAGTAAAGCAATAGAATCTGCCCACGGCAAATAGCGGGCAACACACTGAAGACCACCTTCCGTCCAAGTGTAGTAGGCTTTTTGATGGATAAGATAATGTGCCGTGTTGTCAGGTAAGGATGAACCAGACAGTTCCCGCGGCAAAACAGTGGTGGTGCAATTGCGTAAAAACCGATGACAAAGTCGCTTTTGCCAATCAATGACAATCGCAGCACCTTCAGCATCTGAAAAAATGGCGTACTGATCGCTTAACGTAGATATTTCTAGGAAATTACCAGCCAATAATCGGCGAAGTTGTGACCTGATCAGCGGCCAATAACGGGGTGATTGAGATGCCCAAAAAGCTGGCGTCATCGGAAGCGCCACTTCCGTGCGCCCATCAAAAGAATACACCGTGTCGGCAGTACTGTACCAAATAGAACCGTCCGGCCCCTCCATGATGGTATTAACAATGCTTGCCACAACGCCTTGTTGCTGAACATAAGTCTGAAGATTACACCCGTCAAACCGGGTCAACCCATTTTGACTGCCCATCCAAATATAGCCACGCGAATCCTCAAAAAAACAGGAAACTTGCTGCTGCGCAAGACCATCGCGTATGGTAAACAGATAATTGGGCGTATAGTATTGCTGGGCATGTGCTTGTGGAAAGGCAAACAACAGGTTTAGGAACACTATAAACGGCACTAAAACGCATTTCATGTTTAGAACTTGGGGTGGAATGCCCAAAGATAATTTGCGCCCTCTGAATTTGTCTCTTTAAATGAAAAAGAAAAAAGCAGTGGGTCTCGTATTAAACGGGAAAGCGGCTATTTTTTGCAAATCGTAGCAGCGTTACAGTCAAAAAAATCTGATACGTATACGGAAATTGGCTTTTTTTCGCAAAAAAAACGACTTACGCGAAACATTTCGCGTAAGTCGTTTAAAGTAAAGGTGGGCCCGGCAGGAATTGAACCCGCGACCGTCTGATTATGAGTCAGCTGCTCTAACCAACTGAGCTACGGGCCCTACAACAAATTCGGGCGCAAAGATATTTTTTTCTGCCAATACTTTCAGACTTGCCTGCTAAAATCTCAGCGCCAATCTTATATTCGTTGAAGTGCCTTTACTCCCTATCGGGGAAAAACACGCACTCGGGAATCAAAACAGTACAAAATACCACGGCATTAGTCGCAGCAGCCAGGGGCACAGCACGCAGGAGACGCCCCGATTTTTACCTTCGGTTTGCCAGACATCGCAATTGAGTATTTCTTTACGCCGACTTTTTGAGCAAAAACAGTGATGCTGAAAATACCCGTTTGGGCAGTTCTAAAATCGTTCAAGGTATCCTGTGTCAAATACTGCAGCAAGATATGATCGGGAATAAGGATGGGCTTTTGCTTTTGTACGCTGACATTTTCAAAGCCCGCCCGACGGATAATATCGAGGTATTCATCCATTTGAATGGCCCCGGAGATACAACCGGCATACAACTCCGCTGATTTGAGCAGCGGCTCCGGCAATAACCCTACCAACACCACATCTGAAATACTAAAATGCCCACCAGGGCGGAGTGTACGCAGGATTTCTGCAAAAACTTTTGCCTTATCAGGCACCAGATTCAAAACGCAATTACTGACTACTACATCCACCGAACCATCCCCAACAGGCAACTCTTCAATATCTCCCTGCCGGAATTCCACGTTGTTGAAGCCCAATTTATCAGCATTCTGACGAGCCAACTGAATCATGGCGGGGGTAAAATCTACACCAATTACTTTACCGGTATCTCCCGCTTCAGCCCTTGCTACAAAGCAATCATTACCGGCTCCTGAACCCAAGTCGAGGACCGTATCGCCAGGGCGGATCTGTGCAAATTCAGTGGGCAAGCCACATCCTAAACCCAAATCGGCATCGGGATTATAACCCGGTAACGACGCATAGGAATCTGACATGATGGTGTAGGTACCCGTTGCCGCAGCAGGATCGGCACAACCACCCACACCGCAGCAGGATGTTTCATTGGTAAGTTTGTCTTGCAGGGCAATAACCGAATATTTCTCCCGCACAATAGATTTGATGGATTCAGCCTTGGTGGTGTTCATCGTTTAGGAATTTATGGTGTCAATGGTGTGGCAGTTACTTTCAAGTAAATTACCTTGTTCTCCTGATTAAACGTAATACTTACACTACTTATTGGCCAGTTGTCCGCAGGCTGCATCAATATCTTTCCCACGACTGCGACGCACGGTGACCGTGACGCCTTCGCGGGCGAGATAGGCGGCGAACGTATTGAGGCGATTTTCGTCTGATTTTTCAAAGGCAATCCCTTCAATAGGATTGTACTCTATAATATTGACCCGGACAGGGAATTTTCGCCGACAAAGTTGCACCAATTTGGCGGCATCTTCGAGTGAGTCGTTGAAGCCATCGAATGCGATGTACTCGTAGGAAATACGGTTTTTTGTTTTCCAGTACAGGTATTCGAGGGATTCCATGAGCGATTCCAGGTTGTTTGACGCATTGATCGGCATAATTTCATTGCGTTTGGTATCGTCGGCGGCATGGAGACTCAGGGCGAGGTTGGAGCGGTACCCATCATCGGCGAGTTTTCGGATCATTTTGGCAATACCTGCGGTACTGACCGTGATACGACGTGCACCCATACCGAGGCCTCCGGGAGTTGGCGCTGTAATGCGTTCGATACTTTCCATCGTGTTGGCATAGGTGAGAAGGGGCTCACCCATACCCATGTACACCACATTGGTGAGAGGGTGGCCGAAGCTTTCGAGGCTTTGACGATTGACACCCACCACTTGGTCGAATATTTCGGAAGCCGCTAGGTTGCGTTTTCGGCCCATTCGACCGGTGGCACAAAATGCGCAGGTAAGGCTACAGCCAACCTGGGTGCTTACACAAACCGTAAAACGCTCGTCGTCGGGCACCGGGATAAGCACACTTTCAATTCGGTGCCCATCATGGGTAAGCCAGCGCGACTTGATGGTGCCATCTCCGCTGTGCTGGGTTTTGTCTTCAAAAAGGGTATTGAACGCAAACTGCTCTTTCAACTTTGCCCGGAGCTCTTTTGACAAATTACTCATGGATTCAAAATCCGTGGCACACTTACTCCACAACCATTCATACAGTTGTTTGGCC
>JBIPOY010000217.1:0-5830 GCA_044378705.1 Saprospiraceae bacterium | reverse complement strand
GTACCGGCACGACATTTTTGGCTACGCCGGAAAAAGAATTTTACATGTATCGTGCGCTGCGCTTTAACAGGGCGCAATCAGATTATGCCACCTTGCCCGATTTCTCGTTGACCCCTAAATCTACTTTAGAACTTTGGATGAACAGCTTTGGTCCTGATGGGCAACAATGTGTGCTGTCAAAAAAATGGGGATCCAATGAATTCCGACTCTACCTTACGCCAAACGGTAGCTCCAACGATCTAGGATGTTATTTCAACGGAGACACGTATATCGTTGGAACATTGGGCGTAGGTTACCAACATTTGGCCATTACCATCGACAGCACCGGTAGTTCCCGCAACGTTGAAGTCTATATCAATGGTGTTTCTACGGGAGGGCATACGTTTTCCGGCGTATCCGGGAATGGCTCTGATACAACGCAAACATGGTTGGTGGGTGCTCGATTGAATGGCAGCAGCAGGACTGATTATTTTGGGGGATTGGTGGATGAAATCGCATTGTATGATACACTACTGACTCAATCAGCCATACAGGAGCACTATACAACCGCCCGCGATGCCAGTGAGAAGGGATTGCGGATATATTTCCCGTTCAATGAGGGGAATGGTAACCGTCTGAATAACAACGGATCCGTGTTGTTGAATTACGGTACCAAGGTTGGAGCCGAATGGACCACCTTTGCCAGTCGTCAGGAGACAATGCCCCATATTTTTTCACCTGTAACCCGACAAGCAACGCTCAATCCCAGTGTGACGTCGGTGGATTTGGTGGATTTTATAGATCGCTCTACGATACCCGTCAGTGGATATGTACGGTACATGAATACCGATTGTTTTGCCCCGCAGGTAGAAATATTGATCAATGGCGCTTCCTTTAGCCCCAAAATATACACCGATTCAACGGGAAGATTTGTGGTGGACCTGAACCCTGGAGACAATGTTGTGCTATCTCCATTATTTGAAGATCACCAATATCTTCCGGCATCATGGACTGTCACCAACGTGCTCAGTCCTTTGTCCGGGATACTTTTTAATGATGCAACAACCCGCAAGGTGACAGGACAAGTAGCTGGTGGGCACTGTAAAAAATCCATTATCAAAGCGCCACCGGGCACGGGCCAAGGGACAGTTTGTACCGTTAAAATTCGTTCTGCGGATGGGTGTCTGGAGCGACAAATAACCATTGACAACCAAGAGGGTGATTTCGAATTTTTAGAAGTACCTCCGTTGGAAGGTGTGATTGTTTCTGTGGTGGAGCATTCCGACCCCAATGTCAAAGCTGCTTTTCAAACCGCCGGTGGTCAAACCGTGGACTTGACACAGCGAGATACTGCCGTGGAGTTTATTTATTACGCCCTTCCTCAAGTAGTGATTACAGGTTTTGATCCGGTTCCGGGGTGTATTCCCGAGACGGTTGTGCTCGACAAAGGCCAACCGGTGACCTTGGAAATCAGGGTGAAAGAACAATATGAAACGACTGTTTCAGATGATGGGGTGTGTTATTTGGATACGGTAGCCCTCAGATTCATCAATGGTATTTCGTATGAATTGTTGGATACGGCCATGAGTGGTGGCCTTTTGCGGTATAGTTTTAAAACAGGAGAACCCAATCCATCTCCCCCGTATTTAAAAAATCTTCAAGTTTTTGCCACCACGATCTTAGGAAGAGAGACCAGTACCAATCAATCTGTAATAGTTACGGGAATTCGCAACAAGGAAAGTACGTTTACCACTTTATTGCCGCAAATGCCGAGTATTATTCTGCGGGACCCACCCGGTGACGGTAGTTTTTCCTACATCGAAAAGGGAACCAGTGTTTGTAAAACATACACGACCTCGTTGAGCTATGAGCTGGGCGGCGGCGGCGAATTAGAAGTGCACTTAGGGGGCGACTTAAGTGGCTCCGTGGGCATTGGCGTCGAAGTTGATTTTGATCTTTCTACTACTTTTGACATTGGAACGGAATTCCAAGTTACGTATGAAAAACTAACCGATTCAACGTTCCAAACCTGTACGGAGTCTTCTGAACGTATTTCTACGAGTGAAGATGAGATGCTTGTTGGCGGTTCTCAAGGAGGTGATGTGTTCATGGGAGAGGCCATCAACATCATTTTCGGTCTTGCTGACCTAGTTTCCTACAATGATACCATTTGTGAGGCTGAAATAAAGACAGTTGTCAATGTCGAACCGGGAAGTTTTCCAACGGTATTTGTATATTCGGAAGACAATATCAAAAACAACGTGATGCGCTATGTTGATATTTTGGGTTCATCAGACCCTGCATTATCGTCCCAAGACAGTGCAAGGTATGCGGAGACAAATGCACGATGGCAGGATATTTTGGATCGAAACGATTCATTAAAAGTAAAAGCAAAACTCATTAGAAACCTCAGTTTTGACGCTTCTGCCTCGTATGAGTATGCTGAAACCAGTGATACGACTACCTCTGCGGCCATAGAACAGTCCTGGAGCACAGAAACAACGCTTAGTACGACCTTTGGTTTTGAAGCGTTGGGGTTAGGCTTTGACGCTAAGATTAATTTTAAGGCAGCTACGAGCAATGGCAAATCCAGCGAAGACGAAACAGACATTGGCGTTACAACCGGTTATGTACTCGCAGACAATGATCCGGGCGATGCTTTTACGGTGGATGTGGCCATGGATTCCGTGTATAAAACACCTGTTTTCAGGCTGAAAGCAGGCCAAACCCAATGCCCTTGGGAACCGGGAACCGCCCACCGGGAAGGTACTACCCTTGAATTTAGGGATGGAAGTGGCGCCATCGTTACCAATGTGCCCGCCAATGAACCTGCTGTTTACAAATTTTACCTTGGGAATAATAGTCAGACAAACGAAACACGCTCGTATGCTTTTACAGCCGGCCCGGAAAGCAATCCCCATGGCGCTGTTATCCGCTTGAATGGCGCCTACTTGGACCACCCTGTGATGTATGCTATTCCTTTTGGAGAATCGGTCCCGATCACGGTCACTATTGAGCGAGGACCGGAGGAGTACGACTATGACAGTTTGGAAGTGGTATTTTATTCTGTTTGCGAAGACGATCGGGCCAACGCATTGGGTATATTGCCGGACGACGATAAAGTTGTTTATTCTGCCCATTACATCACGGCTCATTTCATCCGTCCTTGTAGTGAAGTGAACATCAATGTGCCGGAACAGAATTGGGTATTGTTCCCCAACCCCAATACCCCCGGCTCAGACGATCTGATGCGGGTGACCGTTTCGGGTTACGATACCTCGGCGACTGATTTTAAGTTGGTGCGCTTGCAGTACCGACGATCAGATGGCGATGGCGCCTGGATCAATGTGACGAACATTTCGGATGTTTACAACCCGCATTGGTCGGGTTTTGCGGCCTTGCCAAATCCAAAACCGCCTGTCTTACAACCCGGGTTTACCCAGTTTTTCTGGGAAACGACGGGCTTATCGGATGGCCCTTATGAACTTCGGGCTGTCACGGTTTGCACCGGAGCCTCCTCCGATATGCCGGGCTATTCTGAGGTCATGAAAGGACGTATTGAGCGCGAGCCACCGAGTCTGATTGGTACGCCGCAACCGTCTGATGGAGTGCTGCAAATCGGGGATGAACTCTCATTTTCTTTCAATAAATGGATCAATTGTGACCATTTAATACCGGCGGACATCACGCACCCAAACAATGTGGCACTGTACGATACAGAAACGGGTGATTTGATTGATATAGATATTACGTGTTTTGAGAATAAGATCATCATCGTACCCAACATCGACAATCGGTTCATTGAGAACCACTTGTTGCGGGCTGAATTGCACGATATTGAAGACAAAACGGGCAACAAGGGCGCTTATTATTCTTGGGAATTCCGGGTAGACCGCAACGAACTTGCCTGGCTGACAGACAGTGTTGGCCTGACAAAGTATGAGCGTGAGACAAAGTCCATGACCGCCAATATTTTCAATAGGAGTGGTTCCAACGTTCCTTTTAAGATTATCAATTCGTTGAATTGGGTACACGTGGTGCCGGATACCGGCGTTTTGGTGCCCAACGAAGTACGCGCTATTCGATTTGAGGTTGATTCTACGCTTGCCATAGGTTCTTGGCGTGGCGTGGATTCGATGAAAACCATCTTATCCTCCTCCTATATCCGGGGTGGTTGTGAGGCGCTGAAAATTGGCGCCAGGGTACTGTGTGAAAGTCCTGACTGGTATTTCACCACCGGCACGTATGAGAATACGATGAATTTGGTGTTGAAAGTCAATATTGAGGGTCAAAACTCCACGGATATTGAGGATATGGTATCTGCATTTATTGGGGGGCAGTTGCGAGGCAGGTCCAATGTTCAATATGTTCCTGAACTGAATACATATTTGGCGTATCTCACCGTCTATGGAAACAGCGCCGATCTGTTGAAGCCTATTGAGTTGTTGGTATGGAATGCGAAGGCTTGTTTGGTATATGCCTCTGTTCAGGAAACATTCAATTTTGTTCCCGACCAGATCATCGGTATTCCAAACAATCCTCAGGTGATACACACCAACAGTTACATCTTGCGTGATGTTCCATTGGGAATTGGCTGGAATTGGGTATCTTTCAATTTGGTTTTTCCCAACGACAGTATTCAGAATGCCTTGGCGTATCTGTTACACCCACAGAATGCCGTTTTGAAGAGTCAGTCGGCCTTTTCCACTTACCTGCCTGGCAATGGTTGGGTAGGTTCCTTGTCGAGACTCAACAACACGAGTATGTACAATTATCAGTCGCTCGTGGCAGACACCTTGAAAATGATTGGTGATTTGATTGACCCACAGGCTGTTTCTATTCCGGTGGTGACGGGTTGGAACTGGTTAGGCTACATTCCGAATTACGCATTGCCCATCAACGATGCGTTGAGTTCATTGCCTTCTCAGGTAGGAGACATCATCAAAAGTCAGGAAGCATTTGCCCAGTATATTGGTGTGCCGTACGGATGGATCGGCAATTTGAAATACATGCAGGCCCCCAAGGGCTATCAGTTGAAGGTGCAAAACCCGGGAAGTTTGGTCTATCCTGTAAATCCAAATTTTTCAGGTGTTTCAGAGAGTAATCGTGGTGTTGGGGCTTTCGCAACCAATTTTTGGAATGTAGAACCATCGGCATTTGAGTACAGCTCAACTTTTATTGGGATGCTTTCGGTGAACGGACTCAACGCAACCACCGCCGAACTTGAACTGGGTGCATTTTATGGGGATGAGATCAGGGGTACAGCCCAGGCGGTGTATATTCCGTCTTTGTCTGCTTATTTGTTTTTCATGACCACCTACTCGAATGTCAATGGTCAGCCATTGCATTTCAAGCTATACGATGCAAGTACCGGACTCGTTAGGCCATTGCAAGAACAGATGCTTTTTTCACCGGACCTTCACCAAGGCAGTATTGCGATGCCGGTACCTTTCAGCTACCCGACGACAGGGAACACCGAAGTGGTCTCTGAGCAGGTTTCATTGGAGGTAATCCCCAATCCTTTTGGATCACAAACTACCTTTAGATTTACGATGGCCCAATCGGAGGAGGTTGATATTGTTGTAACGGATGTGTGTGGTCGTAGGGTAGCTGACTTTACAGTAGAAGCCATAGCTGGGGTGAATATCCTTCCATGGAGCACCAACGCAACAGACTCAGGCAAAAATCTGGGTGTTGGGGTATATGTAGTGCATCTGACCACATCGGCTGGGGTAGTGAGTAGGAAAGTACTGATACAACGGTAGTGCCGTACAGTGCCGCGTTTGGTGAATAAGCTATGTGTTGGCGAAGAGAATGATTACATTATCAAGGGTAGAAGCGTGTAAAATGG
>JBIPOY010000216.1:0-5839 GCA_044378705.1 Saprospiraceae bacterium | reverse complement strand
CCTTCATAATCCATGGGATCGGCTGCTTTTTCAATGCGGTCGTAGCCACCGCCGGCGCCGCCACAATCCCAATAGACAGATCCATTGCTCCAAGGCAGGTGCGCATTGATGGCACGCGCACCGGAAGCATTGTTGCCTTCAAAAATGGTGGAATTAACAGGAAAAATACTGGCCTCACCAAAATTCCAAAACGACACCGTGATTTCTGTGGAAATTCCCGCCAAGGATGTTGTGGGAATATCTACGTAACTGCCACTACCAAAATGCAGCGCGTTGTCAGGCTGATTGTTGTTCATCGCTGCCGCAAACCCGGCATCGGTTGCGAACACAGCAGCAGTACTGCCGCCAGGGGTGTTGGAACTCCACTCTACCAATAGGTTAGAGCTGCCATCCCAAACGAATGGCTGGTAAAATGGAAAGGTTACCGCACCGGTATTGCTGACGGGGGTATTCCTAAAAAAAACATCGGTAAAACCTGTTAGATCAGGGTTTTCCGTTGAAAGTGCCGTTTTCAGTGTATTTTTGAGGCTTATTTTGAAAAAGCCTAGTGGTGCACCTGATTGGCTCAATACCAATGTCAGACCATTAATATTGCCGGCGGATAAACCGGCGGCGGTGAGTTCGGCCGCGGTAAACAAGCATTGGCTTTTTTGAAGCCCTGCCCCTTCTGATAGGAGCAGGTTGGTGCTTCCGTTGCCAACAGAACTTTCAACAGCTGTACCGCTGTTGAACTCGGATTGGTGCTGTAAAAAGCGGTAATAGGTGAAAGTGGGCGTATTGGCAAACACAAATGTGTTACCGGAAAAACCTGAAATAACATATTCCGGAAAAGTTTGTCGGAAAGAGTCAATTCTGGAAGGGTCAGTAATAAAAGTATTGCAACTGTAATCCCATTCACCGCAGGTGGCGCCATTGCGGCAACGCATGTTGTATTGTAGGTAAATTTTGCGCCAACTTTGTGTCGGGGCATCCGGAAAATGGAAGGTGTCCCGGCGAAAATTGTCGCTCCAACGGATGGTTTGGACCACAGTGGTATCTTGACCAACCAATAAACCGGTTGAAAAGAGGGCAATAAGTACGAGTAATGTATGCTTCATGCGCGAAAGGTGAAATGGTGATAGATAGAAAGGCGACAAATATAGGTTGTTCAATTGATACGCTAAAAAAAGTGATGACGTGGTTCAAACAATTGATCGTCTGGAACAATCTAGGGGATAGTGTCTGCGACCAAAAGTGACCGTTTTTGCCCGTAAACAAGCCAAATAAGTAGTTATTTGCCATAAAATATAATATGTATAGCATTTCAGAACTCTGGGTTTATCCCATTAAGTCTTTGGGCGGTATTGCTTTGTTGGAAGCCAATGTCCATATCCGTGGCCTACAATACGACCGTCGCTGGATGTTGGTGGACGAGCAAGGGCGTTTTGTGACCCAACGTGACATACCTACCATGGCCCTGCTCCGGACAGCCCTGAACGAGACACATTTGTTGGTTTTTTCGGTTGGCAACCCCTTGGAGGTACTTCGTATTCCGTTGTCTCCACCGTTGGAAGAGCTCGAGCGAGTGATGGTAGAAGTCTGGGGTGATCGTTGTGCCGCAAAGGCATTCAAAGGTGCGATAAACAATTGGTTTTCAGCCATTTTAGGCCACAAAATTCGGTTGGTGTTGATGCCTGAATCCACGCGCAGAAGTGCCGATGGGCGCTATGCACCCAAAGGGCATTGTGTAAGTTTTGCCGACGGATTTCCATTTTTACTTACCGGACAAGCATCGCTTGACGACTTAAACAGCCGACTTATACAGCCCCTACCGATGAACCGTTTCCGTCCCAACCTCGTATTTACGGGTGGTAGGCCTTTTGAGGAGGATACTTGGGCCAATTTTAGCGTGGGCGACCAGCCCTTTCGGGCGGTGAAGCCCTGTGCGCGGTGTATGATTATCACCACCAATCAAGATACCGCTGAGCGAGGGGTGGAGCCCCTGAAAACGCTGTCCACTTACCGGAAATTTGGAAACAAAATCCGGTTTGGGCAAAATACCGTGTGGCTTGGCAATGGCGACGCTACCATTCGGGTGGGGGATGTACTACAGCCTGTTTACGAGCACCCCGTTTGAAGGAACTACTGTTACATAGTCAACACAAAGTGGTTGTAAATGAAGTGTGTTTGCATTCACAGTCTAAAATCAAATATATGCAATCAATCAAACCATCAAAATCACTTTAATCACCGTCTAACAATTATTCTATTTACAAAATTGCTGCAACATTACTTGTGCCTGCCCATATCCGTTTTCTGCGGCAACTTGCCAATCCGCACAGGCACCTGCCCGATCGCCTAGACTGTGTTTTGCGAGTGCGAGATTGAAACGAGTATTGGCGCCTTCAGGGTTGAGGTTTAAGGCGAGGTTGAACACTGGAATTGCTTCAGCAAAACGCTGTAAGGAGGCCAAAGCATTGCCTTTGTTGTTATAGGCATCCACCATCGTGGGGTCTAGGCCAATGGCGAAATCATAAGCAGCGATAGCAGCCATCATTTGCCCGGATGCGGCTAGGGCGTTACCTTTTCTGAAATGAATTTCGGCTTCGGGTTTTTCCAGTATGGCCTCGTCAAATACTGCAACAGCGCGTTCATATTGTTTGGCTTCCGAGTAAGAAATTCCGATGGCCAAGAGTATTTGACGCTTAGGTTTGTTGATGCCCAGTTCAAGCGCTTTATAGTAATCGGCAATAGCTTTGTCAAAGGCACCGGCGATGTGTGCGGCCTGCCCACGACTGAAGTAGGCATCTGCATAATTCGGTTTAACAGCCAAGGCACGGTCGTAAATTGCGATGGCTTCAGGATATTTTTTTAGGTTGATTAGGGTCACGCCCATGTTGTACAGTACGTCAAAATCCTGCGGGTTGGCTTTCAAACCCTGTTCATAAGATTGATATGCCTTGTCATAATCCTTGAGATCGAGGTGGGCCAAGCCTTTGTTGTTCCAAGATAGTGCGTCATTGGGGTATTTGGAAGTCACGTTTTCCCAGAGCGCCACACTTGAAAGCCACGTTTTATTTTGCAAAAACGTCAGTACTGAACATAACCCTACAAAGAAAATAGCCAACACAGGCAACGCTTTCCCCCCAGTCATTTTGATGCTTCCTGCTGTCACATCACCATACCGCTTTGCCAGGATAAAAAACAACCCCAAGTAAGGAATATAGGTAAATCGATCGGCCATAAACGCCTTCCCCGCCCCTTTGAATTGTAGTACAAATAGGATGTTTACCAAAAAAAATAGAAACCCAAAGACGATGTCACGGTGATGCTTTGCAAAGCGCCACATCCCCCAACCCACACCCGCCAACAGCAGCGGAGAAGCATAATACAGGATGGGAATTGCGCCAAGTGAAGGATACGGATAATAAGCGGAAAGGCCAAAAGGCACAAACAACTTCCACAGGTAGGCGCAAAGCGAGAAGGTAGCAAAAAAGAAGCGATCTGTGACCGGATAACCAGTTTCTTTCAAGCCCTCCGCCACCCCCAAAAAGTGGATACCCACCAGACCAATAACAAGGGAAAGCAACCAAAATGGCCATTTTTCAAGCCAAATAGACCAATTTTTCAGGTTTCTTCCGGCAAAATAATCGAGGCATAGCAACGACAAGGGCAGTGATACTGCCTGTATTTTAGAAAAATATGACAGTGTGCCGAGACCAATGGTCAGCAACATCCACCGTGTTTGCCCTGTTTTTTCTGTACAGTATTTCCAGTACGTCAACAAGGCTGCGAGGTAGAAAAAACCATACAGCACGTCTTTTCTCTCCGTTACCCAGGCAACGCTCTCGGAGCGCATCGGGTGCACACCAAACAAAACGGTGCCAAGTGCCAATGCCCAACCCCGTAGGCCCAACGCACGAAAAAGGAAAAACGCCATGGTGGTAGCACCTAGGTGTAACAGTACATTGTCGAGGTGATAGATAAAGGGATTGAAATTCTCCACCACCAAAGCCCCCGGCTGTACCATTGGGTCGAACAGGTGTTCCAAACTGTAGCTCAGCACCACAAGCGGGGAGTAGTTGCCACAGGTATGGCCGGTAAACATAGCCGCAATTGAAGAACCTGAGAGGGGCTGAACAAGCGTATTAAGCCAAAGATAACCATGGTCATCCCAGTTGACAAAACCCGCACGGAGCGTATTCGCAAAGACTGCGAAGGTAAGTACCAGACAACCCAGCAATAGCACATTGTCTGTCACCGGAAACAGCGCAGTAGTGGTGTTTACCTTTGGGGCGGTCTGCTGGGATTGATGCTGGGATTGATGCTGGGATTGATGCTGGGATTGATGCTGGGATTGATGTTTTTTCTTTGACATAAATAGGACTGCTGTTTTATTGTGCAAAGAAACTGATTAAACGTATTTTTACACCACACAAAAAAACACCATGCGCATTATTTTATCCTTTTTATTTTGTTCTTTATTTGCTGCGTGGGTAGTTGCGCAGTCCACCGTACTCCATTGTGGCAAAATAATTCCCATCCATGGCGAGCCTATCAGCAATGCTACGATTATCGTAGAAGGCGAAAAAATAGTGCGAATAGAGGGCGGTTTTTCGGCAATACCACCGGGAGCGCGCTTTGTTGACCTGAAGGGCAAGACCGTTTTACCAGGACTTATTGATTGTCACGTACATTTAGAGTGGGAGCAGAGTCGCGGTTCATACACAGAAAAATATACCCTCAACGAGGCAGATATTGCTTTTCGTGCGGCCGTGTATGCCCGTCGCACCCTCGATGCAGGCTTCACCACCGTGCGTGACCTAGGCGGAACAGGCGTCAATATTGCCCTGAGAAACGCGATCAACAACGGCTGGATCATAGGGCCGCGCATCCTTACCGCTGGCAGAGCCCTCAGCATCACAGGCGGGCACGGTGACGCTACCACCGGCAGTCGATGGGATCTTTTTGACCCACCCATACCTGAAATGGGCATCGCCGATGGCCCCGATGAGTGCCGTACTGCCGTGCGTACTCAAATAAAACGCGGGGCAGACTGCATCAAAGTGTGCGCCACAGGTGGTGTATTGTCTCTCGCACGCGATGGTCGCTTGCCCCATTATGGTGCGGACGAGCTGACGATGATCGTCGCCACCGCCCGTGACCTTGGCATAGATGTTGCCGCCCACGCCCACGGAGATGAAGGTATGCGCCGAGCCGTAGAGGCCGGAGTGGTTACCATTGAACATGGTACTTTCATGAGCGAGGCCACCATGGATGCCATGATCAAACATGGTACTTGGTATGTACCCACGCTGACTGCCGGTCATGCGGTAAGCGACAGCGCTCAATTTGCCCAAGGTTTTTTTCCGGAAGTTGTACGCACCAAAGCCCTCGAAATCGGTGCCTTGATTCAAGCTACCACAGACAAAGCCCACCGCAAGGGTGTTAAAATAGTCTTTGGCACCGATGCAGGTGTTTACCCACATGGAAAAAACAACCTCGAATTTATCTATATGGCAGACGCCGGGTTTTCAAATACCGAAATACTACGTGCCGCCACCATAGATGCCGCCACCATGTTACACCTGAACGATAAAATTGGAACTATAGAAATTGGAAAACAGGCCGATATCGTCGCTGTGGACGGAGATCCCCTAAACGACATCCGGTCCATGTTAAGGGTGGTGATGGTGATGAAAAGTGGGGTAATAATCAGAAAATAACACACAACACTACTTGTTGTTGTCTTCCAAAATTTTGATAATTTCTTGAATACTTTTTTTTGAATATTTCGCAACCTGTGGTATAGTTAAGCCTTCTTTTATTAACTCCAGTATCATTTCGTTTTTTCCCTTCT
>JBIPOY010000215.1:0-5852 GCA_044378705.1 Saprospiraceae bacterium | reverse complement strand
TTGGACGCGTTGAATCTCTTTGCGGGAGAGCACGGTTGTAATCGAGCGGCCGGGGTAATATTGTCCGTGGTCCGTTTCGATACCCGTTCGAACCAAGTCTGCCATATTTTTACCCAACAAAGAGATTTTCACACTGGCGTATGGTTCGGGCGATTGTGCATCCGCAGAAAAACGAATGAGGCAACAAAGTAGGAAAATGCAGTAGTATTTCATGTGATGTTTGTTTCTGTTTAGGAAAGGAAGCGTAGCATGGAGCTACCAATGGTTGGTGTCTTGGTCATTGTTTTACCAGCGGATCAACACCCCGGCCCGCCAGTTACGTCCGGGCATGGGTCTATTGGCAATGGAGCGATAGGATACATCCCAGATATTGTCGATAACCAATTCCAGGGACAGGGAATTTGAGGGGCGCCAACGGGAGATATCGCCGCTGAGCAGCAGGGTTCCGGTCTGAAAATCGGGCATTTTGGTTAGATTATCGGTGGTAATGAATCGTGACCCAGAATATTGGTGTAGATAAGCGGCAGAGAATCTGGCGCCTTTGGCTGTTATTCCACTGGCCGCCGAAAGTTGTGGGGTATAGGGCAATTGTTTTCCAAGCACGCTTTGTGCGCCCCCGTACACAGCCGTATTTTTGGTTTCGGAAATTTGAATTCGACCTTTCAAGGTCCAATGAATACCCCAACGGTTGTATGCCAGACTACCCATTGATTCAATTCCGGTACTGCTTACTTTTCGCAAATTACCGGGTCTAAAGAGTCCATCAGCACCCGGTTGCCAAAGGATCCAATCATCGATGATTAAATGGAACGCCGTGACGGATACCCTACCTGCGGGTTGCACAAACACCCATCCTAGGTCGGTGCTGTATCCTTTTTCGGGGAGCAGGTCGGCGTTGCCCAGGTTTTTCCAATAGCGATCATTGAAAGTAGGCAGGTTTACATTTCTCGAAAAATGTCCCTGAATTACCCCTGTTTTACGGATTGGCAATTCCCAGCCAAGTGTTCCTGTGAGCGGAGCAGCTTGGTCTGCCGCCCATTCTTGGCGCAATTGAGCCGACAATTTTCCGCCTTGTTTTAACCTCCATGCTGCGAGTGCGTACCCCCCCAACCGGGCTTGCCCAAACCACTGTTGGCCTGATTGATAGCCATCGGCCTTGGCGCGTACATATTGAGCAGAGGTGCCCACTCGCCATTCCATTTGTTTTCGAAGTGTGCGCTGCCACTCCACGCTCATCAAGGCCGTCTGCGCGTGGCTTGTTTCTGTATTTCCTGCGTAATAAAAGGCGATTTCTTCTTCTTGCCAAGCCGCACGGGTACGAAGTTTGGCACGCTGATGGGGGCTATATTCCCAGGTTGCCACTGCCCTGATCGATTGGTCACGCTGCCAGGAATTGCTTTCAGATGCTGTGATGGTGGGTGGGATTTGACGATGGGATTTTTGGTACCAAGCGGCCGTTTTGAGCAGGTTTTTTGGGTTGATGGTCCACTGATTAAACTGCTGTAAATTTGTTATTTTTAAAGAATTATTGACTTGTCGGGTAGGATACGGTTGGCCATTGATGCCTTGTTTTTGAAAAGGAAAATTATTTTCTGCCCTTTGCCAATGGGCTCGGGTTCGGCTTGATAGATGGCCTGTTACGACTTGGGCGGTGGCTTGAAAAGCGCCTGCAGAGAAACTTCCTGCTTCGGCTCCAAGGTTGCCGGAAAATCGCCTTTTACTTTGATTGTCCGGAGATTCGACACATACTATTCCGCCCATGGCGCCACTGCTTTGAGCGGCGCTGTTCCCCCCTGCTTGAACCGACAATACGTCGCCCGGCCATAATGGCAGCAGGGCAGCGTCCACAACGCCATTCATTGGACTTTGGAGGTTGAGACCATTCCACTGCACCGAAGTCCGGTTGGGCCCTGCGCCCCGTGCGGAAATTGTGGCCAATGTTCCCGGTGCATTCTGACGCACCTGCAAGCCGTTTTCGAGAAATAGTCTGCTTGAAAGTGCCATTACGGAAAATATTGGCAAAGAATCGGCTTTCCAAACATCAAAGCCTGTGCTGGAGAAGCGCTGCTCCGATATGGTTGTCTCCGGCAACACCAGTTGGGAATGAACAGAATCTGATTGCGAGAAAAGTGGCGAACCCCAAAAAAGAAACCCGAAAAACAACCCGTCAATGACCCATGGGGGCGACACAAGCCGGGGGTTAAATCTGGCAAATTTCTTCATAATCGGGCCGATCATAAGCAAAGCGGTGGATGAAAGATCGGCGAATTTCACCTTGATACAGCACAAAAACTCCCGGCATTTGAAAGCCATCCCCCAATTCAGGGTTGTCCATGGTTACATCAGCACCATGACCTTCCAACACAGTCGCTTGAAATCCCCGAATCAAGTGCATCAGCCCCATCAACTGTTTGGGTGAACTTCTGCCAAGGCCAAAAGCCCGGTAATAGGCCATTTCCGGGTCGAGGATATGGTCAATGGGGAAAAGTTTATACCGCTTAAAAAATTTTTCTGCGACACTGGGCTCCGCTGCCATGTGGACAAAAACAATTTTAAAACCCTGCGATTCCAATTTTTTTCGTCTTTTGGCAATATCACTGATGGCCTCCCGGCAAAAAGAGCATCCAAAAAAGCGCAAAAAAACCAAGAGAACAGGTTTTTCCTCTGCTAAATCAGCAAGATTGTAGCCGGTATTTGCTGTAACCATTTTTGACCATAATAGCAGATTTGTCGATTTTTCCGTCATAACAGATTGCATGGTACGATATTCTACAATAGTGAACAGGGGCTACAGCGCAAATAAATTTTTGTAAACCGAAAATTGATTCTTTGGAGGTAGAAGCCACCAACGGATCAATTTTCGGTTTGACATGCGAACAGTTTGGCCATGACGGATCAGCAACTACATGAGTTGCATCGCATCCAACACTTCTGTTACCTCTTTTACGGCTGCCGCAGATTGGTGTAGTAGCTCCATTTCATCTTTTTTGAGACGGAGTTTAATGATTTCCAGGATTCCTTTTTTACCCAATTTTACGGGAGCCCCGACAAAAATATCTTTCAATTTGTACTGTCCGTTGAGGCGAACACAACACGGGAAGATACGTTTTTCGTCTTTTAAAATAGAAACAGCCATTTGCGCAGCGGCAGCACCGGGCGCATACCAAGCAGATGTGCCCATGAGGTTAACCAATTCACCGCCACCGGATTTGGTGCGTTCAAGGATGGCATCGAGGGTATCTTTTCGGATGAGTTCGGTCACCGGAATACCACTGACCGTGGTGTAGCGGGGCAGTGGCACCATGGTATCGCCATGTCCTCCCATGAGCATTGCCTGAATATCTTTGGGAGATACATCCAAGGCTTCTGCCAAGAAGGCTCGGTATCGGGCAGTATCCAGGACACCGGCCATGCCAATGACACGTTTGTCGGACAAGCCTGAAGCTTTCCAGCAGGCGTAGGTCATGACGTCCAATGGATTAGAGACGACGATAATAATGGGATTTTTCGTGTATTTCAGGATATTTTGGGTGACTGATACCACGATTTTAGCGTTGGTAGCGATCAAATCATCGCGACTCATGCCTGGCTTGCGCGGAATTCCGGCGGTGATGATGACAATATCAGATCCGGCGGTAAGCGCATAATCATCTCCACCCACCACACGGGTGGAGTAGCCATCTACCGGCGCTTGTTGCCAAGTATCAAGGGCTTTTCCTTTGGCCATATTGCCTTGAATGTCGATCAACACAACCTCGTTTACAATGTCTTCGTGCGCCAGTACATTGGCGCAGGTAGCGCCCACATTTCCGGCGCCTACTACTGTTATTTTGCTCATTTGCTGCTACTTTATTCCCCAAAAGAGGGGTTTTTATGAAATGAAACGATCTTGAAAATTGAGGCTCAAAAGTAAGAAAAATCCACCTTTACTGCGTTAAAAAAACAAAGAAAGTGCTGCGATGACGAGACGCGACACTCCGTTTTAAAGTGAAAACTTTCGTAGAAGTAGTTGTGTTCCTCGCAGATATTCACGTTATTTGCCTTTCAGATACAGCAATATGGTAGTCATTGAACGTAAAATTTTTGTAACTATTTTGTGAAAGCTTCATTTGAAATCATTCCAATCAGTGTATCAATAGCGTGGAATAAATGCCACATACAACCATAGCATGCGTGTTCTCCTGACAACCCTCAATGCAAAATACATCCATACTAATCTGGCGATTCGGTTGCTTTTCCAACTCAACAAGCACCAAGCAGGACTGTGTTGGAAAGAATTTACCATAAAAGACCAACCAGATACCGTAGCAGACTATTGCAGTCAATTTGAAGTCGTAGCATTCAGTTGTTACATCTGGAACATTCGCCAGACACTGGCTTTGGCAGAGCAGATAAAAGCAAGGGCAACCGGCACCAAAATACTGCTCGGCGGACCGGAAGTAAGTTATGACTGGCAAGACATCATAACGCTTGAGCAGGTTGATTACATCATCACGGGAGAAGGAGAAACACCTTTCAGTGCGTTTCTCGAGCACTATCCTGTGGTTCAGCACATTCCCAATATCGTTCAGAAAATCGGAAAGGATATATTGTATTTTCCCCATCCGGGCAATTTTGACCTCAAAGAATATGAGACCATCATGCCCTATCAAGATGATGACCCCGTTGAACTTTCCAAAAAAGTGTTGTACATCGAAACCTCGAGAGGGTGCCCCTACAAATGTGAATTTTGTTTGGCCAGTCTTGACAATAAAGTGCGTTACTTACCAGACCAACACATAAAATCAACCCTGTTGCAGATGATGCAACAGGGGCGGGTTATAAAGTTTTTAGACAGAACGTTCAATATAAAGCGCGACTTTACGCTCGATATTTTTAAGTTTATATTGGAGCATTACCGTCCGGAAAATGTTTTTCAATTTGAAATTACCGCTGATATCCTCCACCCGGATATCATACAATTCATAGATGAGCACGTACCCAAGGGGCTTTTCAGGTTTGAAATAGGGATTCAGACGGTCAATCAGAAAGCGAATCTGGCCGTCGGCAGGAAACAAAATTTTGAAAAAACCAAGGGTATTATTGAGCAACTTCAGCACAAAGTTGAGATGCACCTCGACTTAATCGTGGGACTCCCCTTTGATTATTGGGCAGACAACAAGCACAGTTTTGAGACTGTTTTCAAACTGTACCCACCGGAGCTACAGCTCGGTTTTTTAAAATTTCTGAAAGGGACTCCAATGTTGTACAAGCATGCACAACACGGCTATGTTTTCGATCCGAATCCACCCTATCAAATCATTCAAAGCAACTATTTGTCTGTGTATGAGCTGGCACAAATAGAAATAGTAGAGCACGCCCTCGAGATATATTGGAACAAAAAAAGGGCTGAAAACACCCTTCGATTCATCACGGAACGAGAGGGTATTTTTGATTTTTTTCTTTCACTGGGTACATTCTTTGGGCATCGGTCAGATTACCACCGATACACCTTGGATGAAGTGTACAACAACCTATTTGATTTTGCTGCACAAGAATATTTCGAGGATAGCACCCTGCTTGAAATGATTGCCATTGATTACTTCCTATTTCACAAAACAATCCCCAAACAACAGTTCCTTGCGCCTCTTGACTTGTTGGAGCGACAGCATTTGCTGGAAATACATGGATTGAGCAGACAAAATTTTAGATACGCGTTCCTTCCAATCAGCTTTGATTATCAAAAATTTATACTGAATGGGGAAATTATTCCCGCCAGTATTATACTGATTGTACAATACAATGGGCGCGACAAAGCAATCGTATCAGCCCAGCATCATATACCGTTGGGGGTTCCTGAAGTTAATTCTTAA